>JAKBRJ010000020.1 GCA_021834785.1 Microcaldota archaeon | reverse complement strand
TCGTATTTCAGTTTTTCGAATGCATCTGAAAGAAAATCAACGCCCCTGCCCCTGCAGTGGTTTATCAACTCTTCGGATACCTTTGCAGCATCTATATCGTCGGCTATTACGCTTTCTATTGTTTTCGCTATTTCTAGCTCTGCTGGTGTGAGTTGCATGTCAAGCAACGTTTCAAGCCTTTCGGATCTGTTTTTGAAGGCCGTCGGCATTTTACCACTCAGATTATTTTTAATGTGCTTAATATTTAAATGTACGTGTGTTTTGGCATCGGATAAATCGCGCAGCTTCATTGGCTTATATACGGCTTTAATGTAGGTTTTGGTTTATTTGCCAGGCGCATTAGGCATTATAGATTTTGCAATTGCATTGCATGTCATCTATTTTTCTTGTAGAGCTTCCTTTCTATCTCTAGCAGAAGGTCCAGTATAAGGCCGGCTATTATGCTTAAGAAGCCGCCTATGACAAGCATGAATGCGATAAGCGCACGGCCTATCTCGGTAAGGGTGCCGGTCGCAAGGAAATTTGATATGACTAAAGCACCTATTATTATGCCTGCCAATATTGCAGTTACGCCTATGCTGCCGAATATCAGCAGCGGGTTATAATCCCTAGCATACCTTATTGCATGGAATGCCATAGTTATGCCATAGAAAGGTTTGGCCCTGCTAATCTTAGACTTTGAGGCTTTCCTCTCCGCGTACCCTATAGGTATGTCAGTTATGCTAAACCCTCTCCTTACCAGCTCTATCTCAAAGAATATGGTTCCGGCCCTGTATGGTTCGTCATCCCTTATGGCGTCAAACGCCTGCTTGGTAAGCGCAAAAACCCCGCTGAGTACATCGGTCATCTTCCTTCTATACAATATATTGAACAGCTTGGTCAAGAAATTGTTTCCGAATTTTATGTACCTGCTTACGTTTCCATCAAAGCTCTGTGCCCTGCTGCCGCTTACAAAAGAATACGCGCCCTTCTGCAGTTCACTTATTACCCTTTTTAAATCTTCTACAGAATATGTTCCATCTGCGTCTATCGTTGCTAGAATGTCGTTTTTTGCCAGCCTGAATCCTTCCATAAGCGCATTTTCATAGCCTGCAGACTGCTGCGTTATGACGTTGGCGTCTGTTGCAAGCAGTTCCTTTTTCATGCGCTCGTTGCTTTTATCTATCACTATGACTTCTACGCCTTTGCCGAAAGTTGCATATATCTCATTTATTATCCTTGGTGCCTCTGCCTCATTCAAGGTCGGCACGATTATGCTTATTCCTGACATGCTTATACCAATAGAGATGCACTTTAACTTTACAAACAAGTTATAAAAGGATTGCGCAATTACTTCATTCGGCCAAATTTCTGAATATTGCCGATGTATTTCATAGATAAAACATAAAAGGTTTGCCGGATCTATCTTATGCGCGTGAGTATATGCAGCTTAGTGTAGAGATATTGGCGTATATGGTGCTGATAACCCTGGTAATATCGTTTGGAACCATAGGCACATATTGGCTAGGGAGCACAGGCAATTTCAACGTCCCGATACACTCAGTAATAACTGCATTGTACTTTACGATAGCTACGATATCAACCGTAGGATATGGGGACATCGTACCTGTTACCAGCATAGCCCGAGTGTTTGATATCATACTCATACTGTCTGGATTGGGTGTATTTCTCAGCGCAGTTACAATTTTGGCAAGTGGTTTTGTGAACAATAGGATAGATGCATTAACCGGAAGGATATCTTACATGGAGAGGAAGCTCTTCAAGCAGCACATAATATTGATAGGGTATAGCCCTACGAACGAGAGTATAGCAAAGACCCTTAAGGTAGAAAAAAGGAGGTTCATAATATTGGTGAGCGACAAGACGTTGGCAGACCATTTGAGGACCGAGGGATACCATGCATTCGTAGTAGATGAAACGTCTGAGTCTGAATTGCTCTCATATGGCCTGAAATATGCGAATAGGGTGGTCATAGACATAAGAGATAAGTCAAGGACGCTCTTTGTCGCGCTTTTGGTAAAGGAGATTGTAGGAAAAGACAGATTTATAGTAGTTGTAGACAACGCAGAGGCTGAAAAGCACCTTAGGAGCATGAATATAACAGAGGTCATAAACCCTGCGAAGATAGCTGCCGATTCTATATCAGCGAAACTTTCGAAGTTTGGCAAATGAATAAATATCTAGCATGCGCAGGCGATAAACTGTTGATTACTTGACTGCAGAGAATTTGGAAAAGTCAGCGATGCCAAAAATGAGCGGTGATCAGAAAGATTTACTTAGGCATGATGGCAGCGGAAAAAGAAGATTTCTTCAATTTTTGATTGACAGAGGCCTTGCGCAGAAAAATGACGATGGCAAAATTGCGATAATTGCGGACTGGAAGGACAAGGATGATAGGGTTGCTGCAATACGAGGGCTTTTAGAGACATTGGAAATTAAACCGACTGACCTTACTGCACAGACTTTTTTTGACAATGGATTGATCAGCTTGTTTATGCATAATCTGCACAAGGGCAGCAATGAAAAAAACATACTCAATATTATAAACGAGGCGTGTCCTAAATACGATTTCCATGTGTGGGACTTAAAGCATGCATCAAAGCAGGTATTGGCTAACGCCCAGACGGTAAATCAAGCAATAGACTGGTTCGTGACTAAATGGTGCAGCGTAAACTATATAACAAGGCTTACTGCGGAAGATTTTGTCAGGAATAATTTAAGCTTCGCCATTGAATACTACAATAACAATATTTATGTAGCAATATCAAGTGGGTATGCTGGGATGAGCTTTGATGAATGGAGGCGCCTTACTGCATTCCACATGAACAGGAAATTGGTGGAAGATAGGCTTAACAGGGAATGTATACTCAACGGCTTAAAGAGGTTTTCCAGTTCTATTTATGCCATAAGGTATGAGAACTTTGAAGCCTGCGGCATAGGTTATGTGCTGGATTATTATAGGTCCAGAAGGCATGAGAATCTTTCAGATAAATCCGTTCTTATAGACAGGAACCTGTTGGTGTACGATGCGCTGATGGAAATTTCACCCAACAACTTTGAGGTGTGGCGCATGTCCAATCCGCCGCATAGCTTATTTGAAACCAAAGTGAATAGGATAGGTGCAATAAAATTCATAGCTCACAGTGCAGAAAAGAATATTTTAAACCTGGACATCAAGGATTACGAGTCTCTCGGTTTCAGATGGCTCGTAGACGATTTCTATGGTGGGGATACTTATAGTGCAGGCATTGAAGCCTTGTCAGGATTTTTGCCGCCCTAACTGTCAATTCCATTATTCTGCATCCTTCTTTTTCTGCGCGATATGATTATATACGCCTATCTGCATATTATTATGAGGTGGCCTGCATCACTAACAGCGCTAAAGCATGTGTGATTTTCCACCCATGACATTAAGTATTTAAATGCATAGATTCAAGTTGATGCGATGGAGGATAATGTTTATATGCTTAAGATAGGCGGCAGCATAATAACCGACCTGTCAAAGCCCAACACAGCAAATATGGGTGAAATATCCAGAATACTGGATGAAATAAAAGCAGCAATGTCGAAGTCACACTTCAAACTCATAATAGGGCACGGGAGCGGATCGTTCGGACATGTATCCGCAGCTAAATACAGGGTACAGGAAGGCTTAATAGATGCAGACAGCAGGAAGGGGGCTGCAATAACCCATCTGGTGGCAAAGGAACTCAATACCATGTTCGTCAAGCAGGGGCTTGAGATAGGCATGAACCTATATCCATTCTCGCCTGCAGGATTTGGGATTGGAGATGGGATGGGTCTTTCCGCAGGATTTACAGACCACATACGTTTTGCACTGGAAAACGGATTTATACCTGTAGTGCACGGTGATGTGATAATGAATTATACCAAAGGTGTATCAATATCTTCAACTGAGGACGTATTGCGTTTTATATCAAAGAGTATAAAACCGTCCAAGATATTCTTTTGCACTGATGTAAACGGAGTATATGATAAGCCACCTTCTGATAACCCTAATGCAAAACTCATAAAGCAGATAAACAGCAGCAACATAAATGAGGTAATTAAAAATACCGGAGTATCGAATAGCAGGATTGATGTCACTGGAGGCATGAGGACAAAGATTTCTCTGCTTTATGACATATGCAGGGATACGGATGCGACAGGATATATATTCAACATGAATAAACGCAGTGCCCTGGCAGATATATTGTCTGGCGATGTTTCTAACCTTGAATTTACTAAGGTGAACAGGTAGTGTATATCCGTAAAAGCAGATAGAGCGCGCTCATTGAATTTGAACAACAAAACGCACCAAACCTAGCGCCATGGCAAATGACTTAATGCAAAAAGGAAATCGGGCTTTATAGCATTGATTTTGATTATATTTTTTGCCGAAACTTAATAAATGGTTTATGGTAACTTATTATAGGTAATAGCATGGATGACATAGATAGTTTAATGGACGAGATGCGAGAAAGGGAGCTAAAGGATAATGTTGAACTCAAGGTAAACCAACAAGATTCAAGCGCAAGCCAGGCAGATTCCGATAATTCTGCATCAAACGAATTACAGCCTGAAAGAATAGCGTTTGATGTTTTTGCATCTGTCGATTTGCGTGTTGCAAAAATAATTGACGTAGAGGACCATGAAAGCGCAAGGAAGCCCATGTACAAATTAAGGCTTGACCTTGGCGAACTCGGGACTAGAAATATAATTGCAGGCATTAAAGCGCATTACAGCAAGGACGAGCTCATTGGGAAGAGCATTGTTGTAGTTGCTAACCTCCAAGCGAGGAAGATAGCTGGATTGCTATCTGACGGCATGCTCCTTGCGGCAGAGGATGGGGGAGATATTGCACTCATAGTGCCCGATAGGGATTTTGCGCCGGGCAGCAAAATAGGTTGAAAAGCGAATCAGCTTTGATTTGGCTTCAGCATTTTAGAGAATTTTTTTCTGAATTTGAACAGTTTTGGAGTTATTACCAACATGCAATAAGGATTTGCAGGATTTTTCTTTCTGTAATCCTGATGGTAGTCTTCAGCTTTGTAGAATTTTTTCAGATGCTCGACTTCTGTGGCTATGGGCTTTGAAAACAAAGACGAACCGTTCAACTTTTTTATCACGCGTTCGGCAGTTACCTTTTGTTTTCTATTCATGTAAAATATCGCTGACCTATATTGATTGCCCATATCTGGACCCTGCCTATTTATAGATGTCGGATCATGCACACTGAAGAACACTTCGAGTATATCTGCGTACGATATGATCCTTGGATTAAAAGTTATCTGTACAGTCTCCGCATGACCAGTTTTTCCAGAACAGACCTGGTTATAGGTGGGATTAGGCACATCACCGCCGCAATACCCAGAAACTACCTTCTCAACGCCATTAAGCTCTTTAAATATTGATTCGATGCACCAAAAGCATCCGCCTGCCAACGTTGCTATTTCAGATTCACCCATCTAAACACATGCTTATACCTTATGTTTATTTTGATGATTATTTTTTTATAATCATAGTGTTGCATCATAGCGGATCACTGCAGTCTTTTTCTCTTCCACAGTTGAGGCATTTGTAATGGCAGCCACGTATTTCTACCATGGCCTTGCCGCACACAAAACATATTATGGGCTCCATCCTACCACGCAGATCAGATTAATGAAGGGATTAAGCTATTTATTTGCTGCCTAAAATTTTGAGGATTAGTATGTATAATTGCCCCTTTAAGGGAATGAGAAAACTTACTTATGCACTCGAAGCAATACCGTATTGCGGTCCTTGTCGTGGTATACGCCAAAGCCTGTCCTAATCGATATCGTTGTTGTGCCAGTGTTTTCCCAGCTTGTTATCCGTATTTCTCCTTGCATTTTATCACCGTAAATTAAAATGCAGGCAGGCAAAATATTTGCATCAGCAATATATAAATGCCTTGTGGTGTTTTTGATTTTAATAGCAGGGCAGATGCAAATAAATGCAATTTGTGCATTATTAGTATTCTTGCTTTAAGGGATAATTTAAATAATTGATATTGCCAAGAAACTATGAGAGCATGACTAATTTTCCAACGTTGGATAGCATAGGCAAGCGAAGGAGGGCATTGGGCATGACACAGCAAGCACTTGCCAAAGCAGTAGAAAAAAGCCAGTCTCTAATTGCAAAAATTGAAAAAAAATCTGCAGTTCCGAATTATAATACTGCAGTTGAGATATTTGAGGAATTAGAACGCAGAGAATCCGCTGGAGACAGAAAGGCAAACGATATCATGACAAAGAAGGTCATAACACTAGACTTCTATGACAGCATGGAGAAGGCAGCACTATCCGTCAGAAAGTATGCAATATCGCAGTTTCCCGTACTAAAAAATGGCACATTAGTTGGAAGCATACGTGCCAAAGACATGCTAGGCATGCAGAAGAAAGATGTTATCGGCAGCCATCTTAGCGATTTGCTGCCCACAATAAATAAGGAAACCCCGTTAAATGCAGTAAGGGAATTGCTAAAGGACGCGCAGGCAGTCATAGTAGTGGACAGGCATGGCATAATAGGCATAATAACACCTGAAAATCTTTTATAAGGGTTATGTTTCAACATATTGCCTCGAAAACTTACAGAATGCCTAGCAGAAAGCCCACGAACTTCATTCGTGGGATGAATGCGAAATGCATATATTTATAATTGTAATTAAAATAGCTATCATAAAATAATATATAGGGTGTGCATATGGTGTTTATAGCTATTGAAGGAATTGATGGGTCTGGGAAAACCACGCAGACTGCAAGGCTTGCAGAAATGCTGAGGAAGGATGGCTTTGACGCATTGACGACTAAAGAGCATACAGACGGCATAATAGGAAGGGAGATACAGAAGGTTTTAGAGCACAAAGAAAAGGTTGATGCCCTCACCCTTCAGATAATGTTTGTCGCTGACAGGAGCGACCACATGTATAGGTATGCAGATATAATAAAGGACAGGAACAGGTTTCTTATAACCGACAGATATCTCTATTCCACAATAGCATATGGCACTGCAGCAGGAGTTTCTAACAAATACTTAGTGGAATTGAATTCTATATTTCCCATACCTGACAAACTTTTCATAATATTGATTGACCCAATTATTGCAATGAAGCGAATAGACCGCGATAGGAACAGATCGTCCCGCGAGCTATTCGAAAAGGAAGAATTCCTTAAAGAGGTTCAAGCCAATTACAGGAAGTTCAAGAACGCAACTTTTATAGATGGAGAAATGCCTGCAGATGAAATAACGCAAATAATGTATAAAGCAGCACTCATGGAGTTTAGGCGCAAGTCATAACTGGCTTGTTTTGGCTCCACCTTTGTCCTTTTTGTTTAGGATTAGCTTGTAGATTATGCCACTGGTGAATTGGAATATTCCTCCCACTAAGATAGGCAATGGAAGGGCATAGTCCATAAGGTATCCGCTGGCTCCGGAGCTTAACTGTGATACTCGCGTAGCAACACCATTTATGCTTGTAGCTGTTCCATAATCTTCATTTTCTATGCCTTTTATGGTCATTGTTGATCGGCTTGGGCTGCCTACGCCAACAAAAAATGCCCTCAATATATAGAATAATCCTGACATTATGAAGAGGGGCGAAAGTGCCATAGCCACTAAAAAAACGCCGTTTAATGACCTTGTTATTGAAGCAATATTAAGCACGCTCGTCAGGTGCGATATCTTCGATGCAGTATACGCGCCCAAAGCAGTAATTATGTATGATGCTCCAAATACCAAGCCTATTTGAAAAGGATCGGCATTGTAGAAAAGCTTGAACCATAACGGAAGCAATGGTATGGCTATGCCCATACCTACGCCTCCAACAGAATTTGCAATTATTATTCTAATTATATAGCTAAAGCTCACTTGTTTCATGATTTTTGTTGTCTTAGTCGGCCTCTTATTTTCCTTTAATAGGAGCAAGAAGCCCAACGATAGCATGAGCATGAATGCAGAGGCGAGAAACATGTACCTGTATGCAAGCCCTATCCCTACATATCTACTCAAGAAGGTTATTGTACCAAACATCATACTACCAAAAATAGAGAATGACGATGCCACCATGGTAATCGTGGAGAATTTTTTTACACGCTCCTTCTCGTCGCTGAAATTGCTCGCAATTATGGCATTTATGCCAGGAGAGAACGCCCCCCTTATACCGCCTGCTCCGCCGCTTATGCCAGCTATTACAATGCCCACTATTATTAATGTGACATTTGATGAGAGCGCTATAAGCAATGCTCCTGCAAACGTAAAAGCTTCAGATATTATCAATTCATATCTGTATCCATGCCTATCCCCTATTGCACCTAACGCGAGAGTCAGAAAAATAGCAAACAGCATTGTAGTTGCAGCAACCAAGCCTATGTTGATTATGCTTATGTGCAGTACAACAAGGTATAATGAAAATGCAAGAGTCATGTATATCAAAGCCATGCTCCTAAGCGCCCTTGAATATACTAAAAATTTGAATGTTTTTTTAGGATCAATCATCTTATTGCCTTTATAAGCCAGAATTTAGCATATTCGACTATCGTTACTGCATATATTTGGCATTATGTATTTTATTGCTTTTGAATTTTCCATTAGCTCAAGTTATTCTAGATTGTCTGACAATCTAAGACATTTAGGGATATGCAAATCCAAAAGGCTAAATTATTTAATTTAATACTATCTAAATGATAGTATGTTGTGTGAAATAGTCAAATTTAAGGCTTCAGATGGCCTTATTCTGCATGGTGCCATATATTTACCTAAAACGAAAAGCCATCGCGCAGTATTGCATATACATGGCCTTGGCGGAAGTTTCTTTGGAAGTGCAGCCATAGAAGAGCTTGCCGCGGAGTATACCGCAAACGACATTGCCTTTTTTGTTATAGAACAACGAGGCTCTTACGTCGTTGAAGAATTTACCCGCATTGCAGGCAAAAAAACGGACGATGTTATGGCAGGCTCGGCGTTGGAGGTTTTTGAGGATTCAAGGAACGATATACTTGGAGGAATTTCATACCTTCTTAAATCAGGTTATAAAGACATATTTTTGGAAGGGCACAGCACTGGCTGCCAAAAATCGATTTACTTTATGAACGGATATAATGGAAGAAGTATAAAATTGTTAGTTCTGCTGTCGCCTGTAGACGATTATAATTTTGATTTAAAGGCTCATAAAGAACGATTCAAAAAAAATGTAGGAATAGCCAAAAGAATTGCAGCAAGGGGCGAAAGGAATGCTTTAATGCCTGCGTATTCAATGCCTGAGGGACAGAAGTTTATAGGCGCAAAACGTTTCTTAAGCACGGCAAACCCCAAAAATCCGGAGAGCATGATTCTCAATTTTTCATTAGATAAACTCGAATATTTAAGCGGGGTGAAAGTGCCAACCCTTGCAGTATTCGGGAGCAAGGATCAGCTTATGATTTTGCCAGTAGAACTAGCACTTGAAAAGATGGCTAGGGATGCAAGTTGCAGCTTATCAACAGCCATTATAAAAGGCGCAGACCATGGTTTTCATGGAAAAACTAAACTCCTTGCAGAGTTGGTAGTTAAATGGGTGACCGAGCATGCACCAAAACGTTTATGACGGCCATGCTAGGTTTATACATAAAATTACTTAGTCGAATTTTGCTCGTTCAGCAGAGCACCATACGGCTTCCCTAAGGTCTTTCTTAACATCCCTTCAAGCCTTGCTATATGTGCCATATTGCTGTTTATGACTACCTGAGCCTTAAGCAATTCCGCCGCTTTTTCTTTATTTAAAAAATTGACAAAAAGCGTATCTTTGATTTCCCTTATGTCGATAGGTCTTTCCTCCGCTAGTTCTTTTATTCTCGATTCTGCTTTGTCCTGCACGGATTGAATTTTAACTATGCTTGATAACAGGTCTTTAAATACGGTGGGAATATCCAGGTTTTGAATTCGATCCTGTATCTCTTTCAACGATTTGTAGTCCATCCATTTTCTTATTATTTGGTGGGCATTTTTGCTCTGCTGGAACATGTTCATCTCTATTTGATAGTCCAACTCGTTAATTTCTTTCATTTTTGAATTGTATTCTTCAGTGGAGTTTCTGCTTATAAAACTTAAATTGTCAATAATCGCTTTTGACTCTTTATATGCCGCTATCCTCTTTTTCTTAAGCGCATTTCTTTCTTTTAGCAATGAATACGCATTGTTCACCATTGCGTTTATTTCGGCATCGCTTGAAGCTTCCCCAAATGCCCAAATTGCTATCTCACGCGATTTATACCAGAGTTTATTTTCGTTGCAAATTGCACTAACTGCATAATTTACTGCGACGACAAGCTTATTATCCCCCTCTTTTGTACGTATCATTTTTACAACCTAATAAAAATATTTTAGTAGAATTGTAACTGTCCAAATATTTATTAGTTCTTTTGTATAATTATACGGTTTTACATGGACCCCCTATACTCTTCAAGGGCATCTACCAATTCAGGATAACCAGTTATGTTAGCGCCTAAATAATCTGCTGCTTTTTGGTACCATTCAGGCACTATGAATTTGGCTTTTGAAACCGATTCCTTCAGATCCGCAAATGAGATCAGTTGTTTGCCGTTTGCGGTGCCGGATATGGACCTTGACCATACGGTCCTAGCAGCATCTTCACATATCGATTGAATGTCAGAATGTGAACAAAAACGCGTAAGTTTAGCCAATGCAGTAAAATTTATATTTTCTTCTATTGGCCTTCCGGATAGATATTTTTTGAAAAGCGATATTCTTACCTCTTCGTTAGGCGCAGGCACATATATTGTCCTGCCGAATCTTCCGCTTCTCCTTAATGCTGAATCTATAAGCCAAGGTTCATTGCTTGCACCCACTACAAGCACCTTATGGCCTCTTTCATATAAATTATTCATCTCATTGAGCATTGTGTTGACTGCTTGCCTTATCCACGGATATGATGATGCTTCTTGCCTGCTTATTCCTAGTGCATCAAGTTCGTCGAAGAATATTATAGATGGCGCATTGTTGCGTGCATATTCGAAAAGGTTGTGTATATTCTTTTCCGTATTTCCAACCAAGGCATCAACAATATCCGGGATTCTTACATTTATGAATTTGACTTTGGCTTCAGCGGCCGTAGCTCTGACTACATAGGTCTTACCGCAGCCAGGGGGACCATAGAGCAAGACACCTCCACCAGCATTTACCTTGTAGTCCGATACGCTATCAGGGTATTTCAGCGGGTATATTATGTACTTGCTAAGCTCTTCCTTCTGAATTTCCATATCGACCACTTCGGAAAAACCCAGGACGGGCGATTCAGCCATGAATATCTCAGTCAAACCCGTAGAATTCTGATCGGCTCTGCTTTTGTAATAATCTAGTTCTGCCGTATCCTTTTCTGATATAAGGTTATACAGAATATCTTCGACAACTGAATTTATTAACTCATTTTCAATATCCGATAGGAGCGTACTTGAGGGCTTATGCTGTTTTTTCATGTTTTTCATTAGCTTTAATATCTTTCCGAGCAATTGCCTATTTGTTTTGTAGCCAATCTTTATAGCAGCTTTTAAAGACTCGTTTGCTGTTTTCATATCGTTTTTATATATAAATATTACAGATTTCAGCAACAATTCTTCGCCTAAAAATTTGTTTTTAGTATCCAGTATTATAGCATTCTCTATTGTTTTCGAAGCGGTTTCGTATTCGTTCAGATTTAGAAGAGCAATGGTCGCTAGCAGGCTTAATATTGCGTCCCCGTGGATATATTTGCTGTCCAATTCATCGCTATAAATACCTCGTTCTTTTCTCCGGGCTGTTTCTGCTATATCACCCGCGGCTGTTTCATAGTCCTTTGCGGAAAAATTAGATATTATGCTTATTACCCGCGATACCAAACCCTTATTTATTGAAATTAGCTTGTCCGAGTATTTTATTGCATTCTTTGAGTCGCCACGTTCAAGATACAACAGCGATAACACCATGTATATGAAACGCTTATCATTATCAGATTTGGCTCCAATATTGTGCTCTAAGCGTCTACAGATGTTTATGGCATCTTCATGTTTAAATTCCTCTATTTTAGATATAGCATCCTTCAATTCTGCCTTTTCTGAAAATAGTCCCATAGACTCAACTGCGATAATTTATTGTATATAATATTTTATATGTACATATTATAGAAATAGCGCATAATGTACATACCATATTTTATTTACGTAGTATATTGTCTAGCTTATACGTCCGGTTGGCGTTATCTATTATGCCTTCAAAGTTTTTTCTGTCAAGTTTGTATAGTTCATATATTACTGCGTTTATAACTGCTTTTTCAATAGTTGCATTAGATTTTAGTTTTATGTGCACATACTTGAAGAAATCAGAATAGGCTTTTTCCCTAAAACTTATATTTGAAAGTTCCTGTGTTACTTCATCCGCTATGCTTAGTATGTTTGCCTGTTTTGATTCCTCAATTTGATACTTTTTTTCGTGGTCCGAAAGTCTTGGATTTATCCTTATTGCTAAAAGGTCATTTTCATAGTTTTTAAAATAATGCTCAAATGCATTTATAGCATTCTTAAGATTCTCCTTGTATTCTTCGTTTTTGAATGTATTTACTCTGCTGATTGTTTCTGTCATAGGACCACGATAGTATGTTCAACCTTTCCACATATTTATGCTTTGGGTTTTGTCAGCTGCAGTATTTGGATTTAGAGTACCATAAATATCCAGTATGCTATATATTTTTAATTGATGAAATAGGATAGGTGAAAAAAATGGCTGATGAGATACCGAAAGAATTGTTTAAAAAGTATGAATTGCCAAGGTTGCCATATAATCTGGACGCTTTGGAGCCTTATATAAGCAAGGACATTATGGATGTCCATTACAACGGACACCATAAGGGCTATGTTACTACCACCAATAAGCTTGTC
>JAKBRJ010000019.1 GCA_021834785.1 Microcaldota archaeon | reverse complement strand
CATATATAATAAAAAGGGCGGAAAGCGAATTCGGAATAAAATACACAGAAGAGATAAATGTCATCAATCTGGGCTTTTCGAAATATTTCATTCTGGTAAAGTTCATAGATGCCATGCCTGATTCAATTGGGTTAAAGGATGCATTTGAAGATGAAAAACGGGTTCAACTGGCAATGCTTACCAAGGGCATTTACGACATGATAGTATATTGCGTAGCAGAAAACAATGAAGTTTTGACAAACATGTTGGATCGTATTCGAAAGAGCAGAGCACTAAAAGATATTGATGCAAAATGGTTAGTAACCCCTGTAGAAGAAGACTATGGATTTATTCCAATGCGGGATGGCTTCTTCGATCTTCTCAAGGAGAAGGTGTGGCACAGGACCAAAGGGAATCCAAAACCCTCTAAATCAGACCTTAGGCATCGGGAATATGCAGTTTTAAAGGAGTTCAACGACAATAGCGCAGTAAGCTTTGCCGAAATAGACAAAAGATACCAAATGCCATACGGAAGCGCAAAAAATGCATACGAACGGCTTTCCGGCGAAGAGGCAAATGTAATATTGCGCCCAACAATATCAATACAAAAACCCAATATGAAGTATAACGGTATAATAATGATAGACATATTGAACAAAGGCCAATTTCTTGATACGAGGGACGCACACCGCAAGTACGTGATAGGCGAACCAGAATCGACGCTGAACAGGTTTTCGTATATATGCGATTTCGAGACTCCTGACGGGATAATGTACCTGCTTCCGATATACGAAGACGGACAGCTGGACGATGTCCAAAGAGAGTTAAACAGTATATTAAGCGGCATAAGATCCGATTATATGATTGTAAGCGAAATACTCATAGGCAGCATAAATTATAGGAAGTTTGATAACCTATACAGCATACAATATGAAGGCCTTTTAAGAAGAAAATCGGTGGAGCCTAAGGAGAGAACGGATTACGCGCTACACGCAAGAAAAGTTACAAAAAGGATATTCAAGCAACAAGTATAACTAGCATAAAAAGTAGAATAATAAATATTCAAACAGGTTTTTCTTCATCATCCGCCGTTTGGTCCTCCATTCATAATATCACATTCCAAAATGGAATGCCAAGCTTTAAATAGGTTTCTTCTCTTACGCATGTAAATAGGTATAACGCCACGGGAAGATGCACCGGCAAGAATTCAGTGATGCACTACATTATTTTTTGTATTTGCTGTTTGTAAGCGCTATATGTGCAAGCATCGCTTCAAGTTGTATTCTCTCATTCGCTCCTTCAACTATGCGGAAGTTGTATGTGCCTAGATCCGATATTATGCCCAATTTAGCCCTTTCATCGATGTTCATTCCCTGAACTTCCTTATAGCATTGCATTAATATGTCTTCGGCATTCATCCCGTGCTTTAGCATAAGCGTATTCAATTCGTCGCGCGACTTGTCGAAAATCCCATCAATCGCGAATTTTAACATGGCGACTATCTCTTTTGGCCGCGCCTTCGCCGCTACCTCATATACCTCCTGTTCGCTTATCTTTTTGCTTTGCATTGCAGCGCTTTGCAGCACATTTGTGAGTTTCCTTAAGTCTCCATCGCTCACGTATATGAGCGCCTCAATTGCCTTTTCGTTCATTTCGAGTTTTTCGCTATCTGAAATTCGCTTTATATATTCAACCATGTCCGCTTCATTAAGTGGTTTGAACCTAAAAACAACACACCTGCTTTGTATGGGCTCTATGAGTTTGCTGGCGTAATTGGCGCTCAATATAAACCTGGTCTCAGAGGAGAACTTTTCCATCGTGCGCCTAAGTGCATGCTGTGCATCAGCAGTAAGCGCATCCGCTTCATCAAGGAATATTATTTTTATAGGGACGTCTGCTATGGATATTGTCTTTGCAAACTCCTTTACCTGACCTCGTATGACATCAATACCGCGTGAATCGCTTGCATTGAGCTCCTTGAATGCGCCATCAAAGCTGCCGCCATAAAGATCGTTTGCCATGGCTATTGCACATGTAGTTTTGCCAATGCCTGCGCTCCCTGCAAATATCATGTTTGGAAAGTTGCCTGCCTTTACGAACGATTTGAGCCTTTCGACTATGAGCTTCTGGCCTATTACCTCATTAAGGTTTTTTGGCCTGTACTTCTCAGTCCACGGAAGGTCAATCGCATGCATAGCATCACAAACAGAAATCACATAAAGATGTGAACTAAAAGTATTTATGGCTTTTTTGTCTGCTTTTTCTAAATAATAAGTAATTTATATTATATAATGGCAATAGGGAGTGTTAACATGCAGATTTTAAACGCCATGCCAAAGTACAACCTATTCGGTTTGGAATCCCAGGACTACGAAAGCGCAAGGATAGTTGTACTTCCGATACCTTATGAAGCAACACTGAGCTACAAGTCTGGGGCAAAGGACGGCCCCCATGCAATCATAGAGGCTAGCAGGAACATAGAGCTTTATAATGAGGAATTAGGCAAAGACGTAAGCAGGATGGGGATATATACGCTTGACGAGCTGGCTCCCGATTACAGTTCTCCTGAAAATATGGTCAAAAGGATTGAAAGGGAGGTAAGCTTGATATTGGAAGATAAAAAACTGCCATTTTTGATAGGCGGGGAGCATACTGTATCTGTCGGTGCAATTAATGCTATTGGCAAAAAGGAAAAGGATTTCAGCGTACTGCATTTCGATGCCCATTCGGATTCAAGGGATGAGTTTATGGGCACAAAATATTCTCATGCCTGCATCATGGCAAGAGCAAGAGAGATAACAAAAAGCTGTTATAGCATAGGCGTAAGGAGCGTGGATGAGGATAGCGCAAAGAGGTATGGAAAAGAAATCCTCTACATGAAAGACATGCGCGGGATGTCAAATGTTGAAATAGCCAGAAAAGCCATCGAAATGACCAAGAAGAAGGTGTATATCACATTGGATCTTGACGCATTGGATCCGTCCGAAATGCCTAGCGTAGGTACGCCCGAACCTGACGGTATGCGCTTCAGCCAGCTATCCGATATACTAAAGCTTGTGATAAAGGAAAAAGACATCCTGGGCATCGACATGACCGAGCTCAGTCCGCTGCCATCGCTAAGCTATCCGAATTACACTGCTGCAAAATTGGCGTATCTAATCATAGGATATACTATGAAAGGTGCATGAATGTCCAATAAGACTAATATTAAAAACAGGAAGATAGACGAAGCAACAATAAAGTCGAATGACCTGTACTGGCAGAAAATCGAGAATGAAAGCCTGCTTAGGTCTGAAGAAAAGAAATTTGAAGATCTTTTCGTGCTGGTCGTGAAGCGCGGAGAATTCACTAAAGATATATTCAAGGCGCACGCAAAGCGCGGCAAAGTAGACCGCGAGATACAAGAAATGATAATGCAAAACGAGCAAAAATTTAAGGAGATGGGTCTTCTCAGGAAAAATGAATACGGCGACATCGTATTGAATATGGATTCAGAGCGGCTTGGAAAATATGCAGCAATAAAAGACAAATACGGGATAGAATTTGATAGGATAAAATTGAACCCTTATTACATAATAAACGAGAGCGTAGTATATGACATAGTCTCAATTTTAGAATCGTTTAAAGTAGATAAAAATCAATTCAATTCTTTTTCAAAGCAAAAACTTTCGACTTACCTAAAAAGGAACTATATGTCCAAAGCTGTAGAGCAGATAATTGAAGAATATAAGGACAAGAAAGCCATAGAAAAAAGAATGTATCTGTCTATGGACTCCCATCATAAGCAAAAAGAGGAATAGGTCAACAAGCGTTTATAGCATGTGCCATGCTGTAAAAACATTATTCATGAAGCTCTTCTTTTGGCAGGGTCATTTTGGAGAAATCCCTGTCAGGGACCTCTATATACATACAGTATCCAAGATTCCTTTTTAAGCTTCCAGCAAGCTCTTCTCCAGGTATTGCATCTACTTCATCATTCTCATACGCTGGGTATCTTTTTTCTACCCATGGGGAGCCAATATGTCTCGTCTCGGCAAGTTTCATTGCGCTGTTTATAGTATAATCATCTATTCCCTCTGCCTTATAATGCCCTTCAGCGACTTCCGATAATACACTGCTGCATATCCTGCCTTTTACATATTCAAGTTTCTTATCCTCGTTGATGCCAAATGGTATTCCGTTTACCAGTTCCTTTGCTACTGGCATGCCTTTCAGCGCGTCGTATTCAGCATATGTATGTCTGCCTATCGCCCTTTCCTTCAAGAGCATCCTTTCAATTATTCTGTCTACATCATAATGGTCTACAAGGATTAATCCATGAAGCAATGCGCTTTCAACTCCCCAGAATATCGCATGGCTTGCTATTACCTTGCCATCCACATTTATAGTCGATGCTCTATTATCTGCTTCCGCACCATCGATACCTAAACCTATCAGCGCGTGTGTTATCCTTTCGGCAAAAAATTTCCTCATATCGTCGAAATGCTTAAAACTGCCATCTCTCGGAACGGTGAAGCTGTATGCAAAGCAGTTTTTGTCGAATTGCACATGCGATCCACCTGTGATTCTTCTTGCAATGTCAAAACTTTTATCTTCCTTAAGTATATTGCCCTTTGATTCGCCGTAACCTATGACTGCGGAGTCCTTGTCGACATCCCAGAATCTTATCGTCGCTAAGTTGTGCAATGCAGATTCGTTAAGTGCATATTCTTCCAATGCCATATTATTGTGTATAGAAAGCCTGTTTGCACCTAAATACCTGTAATTGAACATATAATTACAATTGATATTCAGCTATTTATTACAAGCGTATAATGTGTTTGTCTAGATATTGCATTCCCAATGTGTGAATTTGCTTTGGTAACAGTTATTTTTTAGAAGCCTGCATTGCTTTATTTGGGCCCGCGGAGAATCGAACTCCGTATCTTCACGTTGTCAACGTGACGTCTTACCAATCGACTACGAGCCCCTATATATCTATCTGCATGCCGTCGTTCGCCAGATATGATTCCGGGAATACGCTTTTTGCATCTTTTAATAACTCTTCAGTATTTTTATATCTTGTGCTGAAGTGGAAGAGAATGAGCTTCTTGACCTTTGCATCCTTTGCAACTTTTGCAGCTTCTCCAGATGTCGAATGCATCCTCTCTTTCGCTAGCTTTGCCATTGCATCATCATATGTGGATTCATGAAGTAGTACGTCTGCGCCTTCAGCTGCTTTTACTGTGCTCTTTGAAGGTCTAGTGTCAGTAGCATACACTATCTTTTTGCCAAGCTCGAATGTCGTCACATCCTTAAAACGTACCGTCTTCTTTCCTAAGGCTATCTGCTTCATCTTTTCAAGCTTCTTGAACATATCCCCCTTTACGCCCAACTCCTTACATTTCTGCTTCATAAAATGCCATTTGTCAGACTCCTTGAAAATATATCCATAATCCATTACCGAATGCCTCAGTGCGAACGCCCTGATTTCGAATCCATCTCCTGAAAGGATCTTCCCCCCCTTCACTCCTTTTACTATTATCTCATAGGTAAAAGTTGCATTGTCAAATTTTATAAGCATCTTTGCATTTTCTTCGAATCCATGTGGTACAAAGATCGTGAGCGGCGCAGTCCTTTTGTAAAGGGAGAGCGTCCTAGCTAATCCTGCAATGCCTATCACATGGTCGCCATGCATGTGTGTTATGAATATTGCCTTCAGTTTTGATATGTTGAGTCCGTACTTGAACATCTGCCTCTGTGTGCCTTCGCCGCAGTCAAAAAGGAACAGGTTTCCATCAAACTGCAGAGCCATCCCACTGAGGTTTCGCTCCTTTGTCGGCGCTGAGCCAGATGTGCCCAATATGGTAAGCTTGATCATGATAATGCAACTACAACTCCAATGTCACTGTCTTATTCTTCAGATCGATATCCTTTATTATAGTGTCGGGGAATTCGTCCTGTAATTCCTTTACTGAAATATGCTTGTTGCTTCTTGCTTTAAATATTATTTCATTTACCAAGTTCATATTACGTATAAGTTTTTCGCCAGCCTCCTTAGCATCTGATACGCCTGGAAGCGCCTCTTCCAGTATCCTTTTCTGTTTTTCTATGCTGCCTGACAGCTCGATAAGCTCCTTGTTTTCATGCTTTTCAAACATGTCTGTGGTAGCATAATCTGACTCGTCAAGCATTTCAGACATGCTTCCTAATTCAGTCTTCGTTAATGCCGAATATTTGATTATGTCGCATATTGCATAGTCTACGTAACTTTCATCTCTATATATCCTAGGTTTTGGATTCTTTATATAACCTAGCAATTTCACTGCAAGGCCCTCGATATCCTTAGTGCGTGCGGTCGGCAATGTGCTATAATTGGATTTTGGATCTATACCTAGCTCATTAAGCATGTTCTCTACGTATAAGGCGCCTATATTAACGGTCGTCGAAAGAACAGATACTGCACTGCGCCGTCCGCGCGGGTCTTCTTTCGGTATTGATGCCAAAAAATTGCTCAATGCATCCATGTTGGCCATCGTTATCGGAGTATTCTCGGGGGCCTTATATTCCTTCCCATGCATGACACTTCTGTCTTTGAACTCATGGTAAATATATGCTATATCAATGAGCATATTTTCATCAGTGAGCACGAGATTGCCCTTGCCGAAAAGCTCAAATATCAGATTCGACCTGCCCTCTCCTTTCCTAAGCCTAAAAATTGCCACTCTATCATTGTTATATTGCTCTACGGATTCTATGACTGACCCTTCAATCCTTTTACGTACTGCTATGGCAAAATTAGTGGGCTGGTCGGCTTTTTCTATGTATTTTGTGATGTTCAGCGATTTTCCAAGCATGGACTTTATATTCAGGTATTTCTCCCTATTCTTTATCTTTATCCTGAATTCGCCGTTTCCAGCCTCGTAAAACTTCTCCAGGTAAAATCCCTTGACCGATTGAAGCTCAGATACGATTGCAGCCAATTCGATGGTTGAAACCCCGCGCATGCCTGGCATATGCCTAACCCTTTATCTTTTTGCGCCCCTCTTCTTTTACAACCTTGGAAAATGCAAGGGCGCGCCTATAAGCATTATCTGCGTTTTCAAAAGCAGTGCCTATCTGCACTATATCTGCTCCGTTGGAATATGCTAGCCTCAGGTCAGATGTGGTTGCCACGCCTCCAGCTACTATGTATGGCACTTTAATGGCAGAACTAACAGCACTAACCATCTCCTTAGGGACGGGCCCCATATGCTGCAGTTTGGGGTTGGAGCCAGTATCCGTTATTATGAACCTGTTTCCAAGATACTCCCCTGCAAGTGCAAGCGACGCAGCTATCTTTGGTTTTTCACGCGGAACTACATTAACATCCCCAACCCAGCCTACCGTGCCTCCTGGTTGAACTACAATATAACCCACAGGGAGCGGCTCTATACCAAGGCTTTTTATCAACGGTGCTGAAAGCATCTGTGCCTGCGTTATCCAATAAGGGTTCCTTGCATTCAGCAACGACATGAAGTATATGGCGTCCGCATACTTTGTTATTGTAGCTATATTGCCCGGGAACAATATCAGAGGGCTGTCGACAACATCCTTTATGCCTGTAGCTACGTTGTCCAGGAGTTCGCCTTGTGCGCCTATGCTCCCACCTAGCACTATTATGTCTGCGCCCCCTCTTATGACTGCTTCAGCTGTTTTAATTGCCTCCTTTTCACTGCTGTAATCTACAGGGTCTATAACCGAGAAAAGCATTGCTCCATTCGCATCTAAAATTTCATGTATGTATTTTTCAACTGATTTTTTTGCCATGATATCACAAAAACATAAGGGAGCTATCATTGCTTGCTCCTTTTGTACTCCTCAAGAAGCTGCATGCCCTCCTTGTATATGCTTGTCTTCGGGTTGAAGCCTAGTTCCTTTTTCGCCTTTTCTATGCTTATTACCCTGTCACTTGCGACAAACTCGTATTCGTCGTAATTGATATTGACTATCTTTCGGGTAATCCTTGCCAATGCCAAAGGTATGCCCCTATGTGGCGGGCTTACGCCAAGGCTTTTTGCAACTGCCGTGAACAACTCCTTTACTGTATACGGTATGCCGTCGCATATGTTGTAAATCTTGTTCAAGCTTTGCCGGGATTGGCATGCAAGAATCATTGCATCTGCCGCTTCTGATTCATGTATGAACGATATGTGGTTTTTACCATCCCCTACATACATCGCCTTTCCAGCCTCTATGAGCTTGAACACCTTGTTGAACGAGCTTTTATAATCCTCTCCATAAAAAGTTGACAGCCTTAATATTGTATAATCCATGTTGCTGTTTGCATCTGCGAACGACTGCAGTATCTGTTCTGCAATAACCTTGCTTTCAGAATAAGAGCTTCCAGGTTTTAGTTGCGATTCCTCTGTCAGGACTTCATTAGGCCGCCTATATCCATATACTGTGGAGCTGCTGGCAAATATGACATGCACCTTGTGACCTGATTTCTTATTTGCATTGGTGCATGCATTCATTAGGTTCTCCGTGCCGAACGCGTTTGTATTGAGCAGCTGCTCGTTAGTATATCTATAATTGTAAACTGCACCTGCTAAATGGAATATGTTATCTACGCCGTCACATGCTTTTTCGAGATTTTGCTGATCCGCATCGTTTGCCAATGTCAAATCGGCTACATATATCTCTACCTTAGGTGGCAATGCTTTCCATTCATTGCTGACGCTCGGATGCGTCTGCAGTATGACCCTTACGTCATCGCCTTTTTCAACCAGCCTCTTTATCAGCTGCCTGCCTAATCCAGTAGTTGCCCCAGTTACCAGATCAATGTGTTTTTCGCTATTCAATTGAGCACCTTGCTTGTAGGCTTTGTCATAGCCTTCTCCTCCCCATCTAAAAGTGCCTTTGCAATGTCCCTTATGTGCCCCTCGGCAAGCCTGTTTATAGCGTACGGCACCCAATCCTTCCCGTACGAAACGTATACGCTTAAATTAATCTTCTTTTTCATGAGCATTGACATGCGTTTATTGTTATATCCTAATGGCAACTCAAATATTAAATTCCTTCTGTAATCCTTGTTAAGTTCGGCAAATCGTTCAAGAAACTTTTCATCGCTGCTGAATAGTGTTACCTTCATATCTTTATTTAATAATGTGCGCACTATATCCGAGTACGCATCCAATTCCTTCTTATGGCTGTTTATCTTGTCAAGACGCTTCACGCGCTTTTTGCTGATTTCAGCGTCTGCCCCATAAGTACTGTAAGGCAGTATTTTAACTTTGCATCCGGTTCCAAGCGCCTTCTCAATGCCGTTATTGGACTTATAGAATGCATTGATGGGCAGCTCGAAGCATAGCATCTTGCTCCTATGCGTTTTGTATATGTCCAATGGATCTATGCTGCCTGCATGCATTCCGCTTTCAATCCATACATATATGCCATTAGATTCTGCGCATTCCAATATGTCTGACATATTTTCCTCGGCTGCCTTTCTGTCGATGCCATAGCCTATCTGCGATGGCCTTATAGACACGTCGGATTTTATATTGAGCCTTGAGATCTGCTTCATGAGCTGCATATAGGAGTTTGCATTATACTTGGCCTTTACCTTTGTGATATCATTTTCATTTAAGAAAGTTACTGTCCCTGCCAATTTTTTATCGTTGAGCTGCTGCAGCATCTTTATGGCAGAGGCTGAGGTTGCACCAGCCATGTGCTTTTTGACTAGCTTGAATATGAGCTTCTTTAAAAATCCGTGTTGTTCCTCAGCCAAACTATCACTTTATTATCTTGGTTTGCATCAGATATGCTATTAGGTACTGAATATATTATATATATTGCACAGACATCCTTTTTAGCACTTCTTTATCTGTGCCTTATGCATTTAAATATTAAAAAATTCAAAATCCAACCTTAATCAAGATAAATATTCACCAATCTTTATAAAGGTATATTATTAATGTTTATAAATGGTGTTTTATTGTCTAACGGGGTAAAAATAATATCGCTGAACGAGCTATTCTCTAGGCTCCACTCTGCGCTCCTCGCTGTCTCTGACGTGCTTAACAGCACCATAAAACTTAACAACACGGTCAATAAGGAAGAGATAAATGACCTGAGGGATAATATTATAGAAAAGCTGGGCAAGAACCAGGATGTTGCTGAAAACAAAATGATCCTGAGAGTTTTGAACCTGTTTATATCGGACAAGCAAACTTTAAATCTTATTAAAACTGACATGGATGAATGGCTCTCGTTTTTGGACGAGATAGAACGACATTTAGAGTCAAAAAACGGCAATGCTACTGAAGAAGAGATAAAGGAAATAGCAAATCTGCAAGAACTTACCTCGGAAATAAAGAAGCTAATAAGAAAGTAAATCAGAAAAAAAGGCACGCGTTATGAATAAAAAGGGAAATGGGCGATTACGGTGTCGCCAATTCCTGTATAAAAAGCGGTGCCAAATAAGAACCTGTATCCCTCAGTTTCTTTAACAGGGCATTATACTCCTGAATGTTCGAAGCTATGTAAGCCGATATGTCCAAAGCCCTCAAGCCTCTTTCTGCGAATGCATCCAAATTTGCGTCAACCTGCACGTTATTCTTCTTTGCATCTGCTCTGCTGGCTTCTAGGTATCCTGCAAGCACCAGTTTTTTGCCTATTGCATCTACTCCTTTAGGATTGTATATATAAAGTGTTTTCGCCTTTTCCGCTTTGCTGTACTCCATACTTGCAAGATCTTCCTCGGATATATATTTGCTCAATTCACTGTTGTTCCTAACAAGCCTTGCATATATGTCAGCCATAAGCGATACTGCATCCTCTTTGCTCAGCGTATTGTTGTTCATGAAATCTTTATACGCCTTATTTCCTCCATTCACTGGCAGAACGTTGTTCTTTATCCAGTATTGCATACCTCTATCGCTTTCAAAGCCTAGGGCCTTTCTGGTTTCTGGATTTTGGATGAATGTTTTTATCATTGAAGCCCTTGCCTTCGATTCTGAGTTGTCTGCAATTGTGATTGCAGGCACCTGCTTAGCCTCTGCAACGCCTTTGCCTTCGATATGGTCTTTTATGTATTTTGCTGTGCTCTTGGTGTTGCCTGTCTTCTCTATCATCTTCCTTGCGCTTCCCAATACGCCCAGCAGGTCTGCTGCTTTCTTGAAATATGCCACAGTGCCCAACTTATCTGGGTCCTTCTCTTCATCAGCATTGTTAATCTTCGAGAAATTGCTTTCGAATACCTTTTTGATTTTAGCATTTGCCTTTTCAACCGCTTCACTTCCTGTTTTCTTCAGTTCGCTTGCCCTTCCGCTATTCTTGGAATCCAGGGTGTTTCCCATAGTTGTTTTCAGCGCATTGTAAAGATCTATCTTCTGCTGTACTGAATTTGCACCATATGTGCTCATCCCAGCACTGGCAGAACCAATTACACCTGATTTTATCATGTTCTTTACGCCGCCTGCCTTGTTTGCCTGCTGAGGACTGACAGCTTTAAACATTTCATCTATTTCGGCTTGTATGCTTTTAGTATCTGCATAAGTATGGCTTTTAAGGGCGTTTTCCATGTCTTCTTTTACGCTGTCCAGTGCGTTTTTCACTTCTATTCCAACCTTTCCTCCTCTAAGGCTATTCAATATGTTATTGCCCAGCATCCTAAGCCCAGTTTTCCTGCTGCTTTTGTAATCTAATTTTGTCTTAGAACTCAATTCCTTATCCAAGCTGTGTATATACTTATTATACCCTGCCTCCATGGCATTCTTTACATCCGTGTATGCTGCATTTGTATCTTTAAGCTTGTTCGCGTTTGCCTTTTCAATTTCCCTCAGTTCATTGATCTCCTTTTTTGTATTATCCTCAACCTCCTTCAATACCTGATTGGTCTTCGAATTTGGTTGTGAATAGATATCATTCCCCATGCTATCTATTATATTATTTATCCTATCTCTAGCCTCATCCAGCTTTCCCGATTCAAATAAGCTTAAAATTCCGGAGAGTTCCTTTTTCGCCGCATCGCTTCCTTTCTTTTCGGCATCCTTTTTAATGTCGTCTATGGCATCAATGTCCGAATTCAAAGCGTTTACGAAATCAGGGTAATTGTCCTTAATTGTATCAAGATTATCTCTTATGCCTTTTAGCCTTTCTGAAAATCTATAAAGTTGGCCTACTGCCAACATTGAACCAGTATGATATTTTTGCTCATTTTTAATGATTTTATTCTTATTCATTATACCACAATATAAATTGGGCAGGTTTAGATATTTATATATTATCTATCTGGGCGCCAGCCGAATTTTCCATATCTGCATACAGTAAAAAGGGGGCAGTTGCCACATAGAGGTTTAGCCCTGCAATGCCTCTTACCTAACTCTACAATCTGGGCATGGAAATCCTTGTATAACCCTACATCTTTTACGATCTTACTTTGAAAGTAATCCTGCAGGGCATCATATTTAAGGTTTTCCCAAATGCCAAATAACCTCTCTACCATGCGTTTAGTGTATGCGTCTATTACAAATACAGGTTTGTCTGCTGCATATAATATTATCGAATCTGCAGTCTCTTCACCTATGCCGCTCAGCGATAGCAGTTCAACCCGCAATGTTTGCACATCGCGATTTAGGAACCTGCGGAGCGTAGAATGCTTATCGCGTATGTGATTGCATACTGCCTTTAGCCTTGCCGCTTTTTGCCTGTAATATCCGCTGGGCTTTATCATTATCTCTAATTCATGCAAATCAGCGCCTGCAAGCGCGTCAAGACTTAATAAACCGCCTTTCCGCAAGTTGAGCAATGCCATATCCACGTTCTTCCAAGACGTCTGTTGCGTAAGCATTGCCCCTACGAGTATCTCAAAGTTATTCCTTCCTGGCCACCAGCCCTGAAAACCGAAGCGGTCTTCCAGCATCTCGTAAATCATCAATGGCGTGGGTTTTGTGCCATGTATGCCGTTAATCGAATCCATGCTTCTAGATTAAGAAAAGAAAACGCTTAAAGCTTACGCTTTAAGCTCTCCGCTGCCAAGCTTTGCTATTATAGTGCGCGGATCTTCGTTCTCGCATTTCACTCCCATGCTCTTGCATGTCCCAAGAACCTGCTTCATCTTCTCGGCGAAACTGCGCCCGTAGATCTTTGCTTCCTTGGCCTTGGCTATCTTCTTTACTTGCTCAAGAGTCAGGTTGCCGACTATTTCATCCTTTGTCTTTGCACCTGCCTGGACTCCTAGCTCCTTAAGTATTAATGCGCTGGTTGGCGGTGCG
>JAKBRJ010000018.1 GCA_021834785.1 Microcaldota archaeon | reverse complement strand
AGACAATGCTTATGCATATGATAACCAGGGATTACGGCGAGGTTACAAATGTTACCGAAGAGATAAAGCTTACATATCACAACGCCGGACACATATTGGGAAGCGGCATAATACATCTTCACATAGGCGAAGGCCTCTATAATATTGTCCACACCGGTGATATGAAATACGGCTATACGCGCCTTCTTGACCAGGCAGATACTAGATATCCGAGAATAGATGCCCTTTTTATGGAAAGCACCTATGGCGGTCCAAGAGACATAACAAAAGACAGGGGCCAGATGGAACTTGCATTAATGGACGCCATAAAATCAACAGTAACCAACGGCGGAAAAGTCCTGATACCACTATTTGCAGTAGGCAGAAGCCAGGAATTATCCCTTGTCCTCGAAAACTACATAACCAACAATCCAAACTACAAGCTTGATGTACCTATATTCTTAGATGGAATGATTCTGGAGGCAAGCGCAATACATACTGCATATCCCGAGTATCTGAAGATGAGCCTTAGAAAGAGGATTCTCAGCAACAACTCCCCATTTGAGAGTGAGATATTTGAGATTGCAAAAGGAGAGAGGCGCGAGATACTTGAAAAAGGACCGGCTGTAATCCTTGCAAGCGGAGGCATGCTTAACGGAGGCGCGAGCCTCGAATACTTCAAGGCCATGGCAGAAGACCCGAAGAACCTCATCCTCTTTGTAGGCTTCAACGCAGCAAGTTCTCTGGGGCGCAGGGTACAGAATGGTCTTCCCGAAGTCGCACTTCCAAACGAAGAGGGCAAGCTCGAGCCGATAAAGATAAACATGCAGGTAAGAACCATGGAGGGCTTTTCAGGCCATAGCGACAGGAGCCAGCTCATGAAATTCGTAGAGAAGCTCAAGCCTATGCCAAAGAAGATATTCACCATGCATGGCGAAGAAAGCAAATGCGATGATCTTGCAAGGTCATTAAATCAGAGATTCAAGATTGAGACAAGGTCACCGATGAACCTCGATTCAATGAGATTCAGATAAGCAAGCTCTTGCCTTAGCACTCTTAGAATAGTCCAGCATAACACCAAATTCCCTCATAAGAAGGCTCTGCTGTTAAGCCTGCCAAAAGTTCTTTAAACAGTTCATACTTAAGATTAATGGTGTTAGCATGGTAGAAATAGGAAAAAGAATACCTCCAGTAAAGCTTGTGGATACTGAGCTGAAGCAGATAGACCTCAGAGAAGCGACAAAAGGAAAAGCAGCGATAATTGCCTTCTTCCCTGGCGCGTTTACAGGAGTATGCACCACTGAAATGTGCAAGTTCAGGGATAGCATGTCGGAGTTCAACAGCCTCAACGGAGATGTCTATGGCATTAGCGTCGACGGTCCCTTCCCAAACAAAGAATTCAAGGAGAAGAACCGCCTTAACTTTACCATACTCAGCGACTACAGACGCAAGGCCTCAAAGAAATTCAATGTTATCCTTGAGAATTTTGCAAACATGGAAGGCTATACTGCATCAAAGCGTGCAGTCTTCGTGACAGACCCAAAAGGCATAATAAGATACAAATGGGTATCCGATGATCCAACAGTAGAGCCTAATTACTCCGAGATAAAACAGGCTCTCTCCGAGATCTCCAAACCAATGAATTGATTAATCCTGTTTTTTTATTTCTTTTATTTTTTATTATTTTTACAGCTTCAAAGCAGTCCATCTTCCGCATCTTCAAGCTCTCCAAAGAAATCCGTTCTTGGGGCTTTGCACAAAAATTAGTCAAAACGGGGGGATTTTGGTGCAGATGGATTAATTTTTGTGCAGAACAGTTTTGCACCAAAAATATGCAGACCTATTCCCCTTCTCTATGTACCTCCGAATACTCAGATCTCAGTCGTCAAGCCGACCCAACATATTCGGGGTAGGGAGGCGGGCCTGTGCATATGATTCTAAGATTCTTTTAGTGTGTTTTGTTTGTTTTTATGTTCTTTTCTTTTACCACAACCTCTTTTTAGGGTTTTATCGTTGTGGCTTCTTCTTTTCTTCTTTCTTTTCGGATTTTCTTTTGTTCTTGTTTTTTATTTCTTTTTTGATCTTTTATCTTCCTTTTACTTTGTTCTTTTTATGATCTTAAATGTCGCCATTAAGCCTTGAATTACTTCGTTAGCACTTATCTGCTTCTTCTTGTATGATCTTGATTTCTCTACTATTTTGATATAGAAACATGTACATAGGCCAAACGCCCCTTTGAATCCAACCGAAGATTTGCCAGCGAAATCTTTAACTGTGTGGATCAAAGGAAGATATTATAAAGTTAGTATTTCCATAATAGACTGCTTAACCAGAAGGGGTTGGATGATGTTGGAGGGAGATGTGGCTAGTGGAGGCACGGAGGAAGGGTCTTTAGATAGCACTATTGAACCTACTAAAAAAGAGGAGGAATTTCGCAAGTTGGTCCTCAAGGAAATATCCTCTATACGGCTGCAAATAGCACAGGTACGCAAGGATATACAATACTCAATTGCCCCACAATTCCTTGAGATGTCAATCCAGGCTGAAGATCTGGTAGAACTTGCTATTGAACTGTGGAGAATGGAGAATAAAATCAATAAAATCCTACCAAGCGTTACAAAGGAGCAGCAGGAAAGCCTTGTAAATTCCCTAAACAAGCTAAAACGATATCTTGAGAAAAACGATATTGAAATAGTGGATCATACTAACCAAAAATATGAGGAAGGAGAGAACTTAGAGATTCTTGCGGTTGAAAAAGATCCAAATATTGCGGAAATGCTAGTCAAAGATACAAAGGAACCGACAATTTTGCATAAAGGGGAAGTAATTCACATAGGCAAAGTGATTGTAGTCGGCAAGGCAGAGGAGTAAAATAGTGGTTATGATGAATAGTCAGAACATTTCTATAGGGATTGATCTTGGCACCGCAAACTCAAAAATAGCAGTGAACATCAATGGCAAGATAGAGATCATAAAGAAGCCTGGAGGTGTGGAATATACACCCTCAGTATTCGGATTTGATAAATTTGGCAATAAAGTCGTAGGCCAGAAAGCGTATGACCATTTGTATAAGCTCAACGAAAAAGATGACAGCGAAAACTTTAAGGCAGAAGTCAAAAGAATAATGGGCACAGCAGAAACGGTGCCATTCCCACGTGCAAAAACTAGAATGACTCCTGAGGAAATATCCGCAGAGATTCTTAAAAGCCTTAAGGAGGACCTTCTGCGTAAATACCCTGACTTTGACACAACGTCTGTAGTTATAACAGTGCCTGCAGCGCTTTCGGTACTGCAATCTGAAGCTACTAAAAGAGCAGGCAATCTGGCTGGATTTAAGCACGTTGTGTTATTACAGGAACCTATCGCTGCAGCAGTGTCATATGGCTTTATGAACGCCAAAAGCGAGAACTGGCTGATTTACGACTTCGGAGGAGGTACTTTTGACCTTGCATTAGTCTCCTGCAAGGAAGGAGTTCTGTCTGTGTTGGGACACGGAGGAGAAGGCTTTTTAGGAGGAAAGGATATTGACTGGGAGATTGTAAAAAAAGGTATAGTACCAAAAATACTGGAAAAATATAAGTTCAATGAGTTCAACAGAAGCAACCAGAAATATAAATACATCTTCGCCAAGTTGAAATATTTTGCCGAATCTGCGAAAATGGAACTTTCCCAATATGAAAAGACAACGTTAGAGATAGAGGACATAGGCAAGGATGAAGACGGAAAAGAGGTACACCTAGTTATTCCTTTCTCAAGGGAAGAATTCAATAGGATAATCGAGCCAATGGTTTCAAAAACTGTGGAGCTGGCACGAAATACAATAAAGGATGCGGAGTTGAAAGAATCCTCAGTTAAAAGAATCGTACTTGTTGGAGGTACAACAATTATACCTTATATCAAGGAGAAACTAGAAAAAGAGTTTGATATAAAAGTGGACTCCTCTGTAGATCCACTGACTGTAGTTGCTAACGGAGCGTGCATATTTGCAATGGGGCAGAAAGTTCCAGAGCAGTTTTTATGCTACGATGACAAAAAAATAAAACAAGGAAGCCATAAGATCAACCTTAATTATACCTCACTGACTGCTGATACTGAGGAATCTATAACGGGGAGTATTCAAGGTCTGGAGGATGGCGAGTACTACATCAAGATTCAATCTGACAGTGGCACATTTACCGGACCGAAGACACAGCTAAAGAAAGGGAAATTCTATTACACAGTGAAGGTGCAGAAAAATAGACAGAACCTTTATTGGATATATATTTTTGACGACAAAAGTAGTCCAGTAAAGATCATCCCAGATTCATTTACCATCACCCATGGTCTTTCAATCTCTGGTGCTCCGATACCTCGTTCGATTAAAGTGGTTGTTGAAGAACAGGGCAGAAACACCTGTGAGCCTATCTTCAATAAAGAAGAAGTTTTACCTTTAAGCAGAACGTTGGATATATATAAGACTTCAAGAAAATTGAAAAAAGGGGAGGAAAACCCGCTCTACATAAAGATAGTTGAGGGCGAATCTGAAAATCCAAACAACAATGATGAGCTTTGCGAACTTGCAATACCTGGCAAGCTTATCCCTAACGACCTTCCTGCAGGATCACGCGTTGACCTGACGGTAAAGATAAATGAATCGAGAGAACTTACAGTTATCGCATACATCCCGCTCTACGACATTTCCGTTGATGCACGCCACACGTGGGTAGCTAAGAAAATAGAAACCGATAACATGTCAACCGAACTGATGGCGCAAAGAAAGAGGGCAGAGTCGGTTTTTGAGTATTGTTCAGATGAGGAACGGAGGAAAATCACCGATTCTATGCAATCTGTTTCAGAAGGGATAGCCAGTTCTCACGCAGATGAAGACGAAAAACGTAAGGCGGACAAGCAATTGAAAAACCTTAAAGAGTATCTAAGCGATCTCGAAGCAGAAAAAAAGATGCCGCAGCTAGTTAAAGCGTACAATGCTAGGGTAACAGATCTGGAAAAAATAATAGACACATATGCCGACCCAAACCAGAAGGAGGATGACAAGAAACAGCTAGATAGCATCAAAACTGAAGGAGAGAAAGCAATAAGGGAAAATAACAAAATATTACTTAATGGACTTAACGAGCAGCTCGAAAATCTAAGGGTTAAAGCCATATTCTCTAATCCTAATACTTGGATTGTTTACTTTAGACAAATAATTGCAGCTGACAATTTTATCAATGAAAAGGAGGCACAGTATTACATAAACAAAGGCAACATGGCAATACAGGCTAAGAATTATGAGGAGCTAAAGCGCTGTACACAGCAACTAAACCTCCTGCGGCCAGTAAGCCAGCAAAAGGAGGTTAACCTATCTGGAATTACACGTTGAGACTATGTCCAACAAGATTGATACTAATGCTTACAGGATTTTGGGTCTTGATGTAACTGCAACTCAGAAAGAGATACTTAGAAGGTACAAAGAGATCACAAATCGCCTTAAAATCGACGACCACCCTGAATATGATTTAGATATAGGTTTGAAGACTGATGCTAGAACTGAAGACTCTGTAAAAGAAGCGCTTAGCAAGCTTCAATCCAACAAAGAACACATAAACGAATATTTCTTTTGGCTACGGATGCACACGCTTGATGATAAAAAAGCATTGACGTACATACTAAATGAGGAATACACAAAGGCCATAGACGCATGGAAATCTGCAAGCGATGGAGAAGGAACAAATCATTATTTTTCTAAAAAGAACCTTGCAATTTTATATTGTATCTTGCTTTCAAAGAATGACAATCTAAAATATTTCAAAGAGTCACTTTCAATCTGGAATGAGTTGATGAACTCAGAAAAATTCTGGGATGCTTTCTCAAAGGATTATTCCACTCCTACTGGTCAAAAATTAGAAAGAGACAACCTTTTATCATTTAAGGAGGCAGTCAAAGGAGAGGTTTCTGATATTTACACTGATTTAGGAAGAATCCACAAAGACCCAAGGTATGTAAAGGATTCCCAAGAGGTATTTGGTGCGCGTGGAAAGGAGACAGAAAAGAGCCTATTACAACCAATACTTAACGAAATAAGTGACATGATAGACGAACTTAGGAAGATCAAAATAAGTGAGGACGGAAAACAAGTCAACAATAATAAACAGACAACTGCCAAAATAGAAGAAATAGACCGGATTATCGGAAAGATACAGAAACAATTGAAAGAGTTGCGTGAGAATGGACTATATGAAGACCCGCAAGCTCGAGTAATCCGTGACAAAGTTGCAGAAGCAATAAGGCTGAAGTCCGTAGATTTACATAATTACGCTAACTTATTTGAGGATTCTGCAAGGTTGGTAAGAATTGCCTACAAAATATCAGGCACAGAAAGCCTTAAGGGCTCGTTAGAGGCCGACGAAGGTAAAATAAAGAAAAGCATAGAGGCTGATAAGAACACCCTGCTACAGATAAAAGTTACAAGTTTTTTGTCCACTAAATATGCTGATTTCAAACTGCGTTCTGTAACTTACGATGGCACTAAGATTTCCTATGATGAAGTAAAGGGCATCTCTTTCAATGGCACCAGAAGCAACTATTCTGTAACGTACAATTTTTCGCTGGAATGTGAATGTGGCGAGCAGATAATGTTTTCATTCAGCGATGCCGCAGATTGGCAGAAGTTGGTTGGAATAGCAACGCAACTAATTATACCATTGATTGTTACAAAGTATGCAGATAAAATATTCAGCGGCAATGGAAGCGTTGAGATAGGCGGGATCAGGTTTGACAAAAAAGGCTACACTAAAGATAAGCTGTGGGGAGGAACAGATTCAGTCTCCTGGGCCGACAAAATATACACGCCTGCATTTGCAAGCGGGTATGTTATACTGTACAAGGAGAAAGATGGCAAAGCTGTTTCGTTTACAAATATGTTGATGGGAACGCCAAATGCGGTAGTCCTACCTGCACTAGTGAAAGAATGCGTAAATAGAGCTTACGCACTTGGCTTAATACCTGCAAAAACACAGCAGGCCATACAGCAGCAAACAGTTCAGTTTGGACAATCCAATCCAAATATGCCACCAAAAGGCTACAAAACCTGGCAGGAATATTACGACCAAATTGAAAGGGAGCAGAGACCTGCGTTACTAAAAGCATTTGAGGAGAGTGGCGGGAAGAGCCTCTCTGAAGCTGAGAAACGCGCACTAGTCAATATCCGAAAAACCAATGTTAACGGTGGGTCTTACGATGCTGAAAATGCAACAATAACAAAGCTTCTAGAAAAAGGCTATATAAAGGAAGAGCGAGGCATGTTCAAGAATAAATATGTGATCCAAAGAAAGGGTTATAATATATTGAATTGGCTTTCGTCAAACTAGGCAATACGATGGACATATCACCAAAACCCATACTCTTTAACGGCTTCGAGATAAGAGGCAGTGTGCAAGTTAAGAATAGAGTTGAACGGTTATTATTCACTGATATATACGAACTCACAGACGGCACTTTCCTTTATCTTTTCCTTGACATAAACCCTAACGAAGCACTTGATAGAAGCGACAAGTACGATATAATTAGGCTAAAGAACGAGAGCGAGAATTATTTAGGAGTGATAGTTAAACAATACTCAAAAGAGCATCTAATTTCAATAAAAGAAAGCCTTACCAGTGCAAAAGGCTTTGAGTGCATTGCAGGAATGGAAAACTTAAAGCGTCAGCTTATTGCAGATGTGATAAACCCGCTCAGACATCCAGAGAACTTCAAGAAATTTAATGTTTCAATTCCAAATGGGATTATTTTATATGGTCCGCCAGGCTGCGGAAAGACGTTTATAATCCGAAAACTTGCAGAAGAGCTCAGATACAACTTCATTGAGGTAAAGCATTCTGACTTGGCAACACCATATATACACGGAGCAGTGGGAAACATCGGGAAGGCATTTGATCTTGCAAAGCAGAGTGCACCATGTCTTCTGTTTTTTGATGAAATAAGCGGATTATTGCCAAATAGAAAGGCGCTTAATGAGTACTCTTCTTACAAAGAAGAAGAAGTAGACGAGTTTCTTGTTCAATTAAACGATGCAGCAGATAATAAAATATTAGTAGTCGGAGCAACCAATTATATTGAGAAAATTGACCCTGCTGCAATAAGGCCAGGGAGGTTTGACAAGAAAATCTATGTGTCACCACCGGATCTGAACGCGCGGAAAGCTTTGTTCCAAGTTGGGTTGTCTAACAGACCACATGACAAGCAAATTGACTTTTATGGTCTTGCACAAATGACCGACGGTCTGACATGTGCAGATATAATCGAAGATATTGTTGAATCCGCAGCGCGAGCGGCCGCCAATCAGAATAGAGATATGATAACTCAAGACTTGTTGGAAAAAGAAATAGGCAGAGTCAAACCTAAAAACGTCGATGTCAAGCAAAAAGAGCCTGCCGATGAGTCTACATCTATTCGCTAGAACCCAAGCGTAAGCGACAGAATCTCAGATTGAACTTCTGATTGGCTCTTATTAGAAGAGTTTCCTGGGTGGTTGATTTCCCTACGTCCGATTCCCCTATGATCATTATATGCGGATTTGGCTGGGTCATGAGTTGCAAGTCGTAGGAGCCTTTTGACCCTGTATTTATGATTGACTGAATCTCCCCTTCCTCCTCGCCCATGTTTATTACTGGCTTCTGGATATTAAATTTGGTTGGATGCGGGTATTCGTAACTTATTTCTATCCCATTATGCCTGTTTTTCTTTAGGTTCTCAACAGTGTAGGAGTATGCATAGAATATTCCCAGGCTAACGAAAAAGTATATTGCAATACTAGTATAGAAGGGGAGGCCGGAAAAGAGGACAAAGAAGGGGCAAAAAAGTTGCAGATAGAAGAAGGATGGCAAATGTTCGCTTACTATCGGAACCCGTCTTCTACCTTTCTTAACGTATTTGAAGAAATCATCGATTATACGTTTGGTGCTCCTGGAGCGGTAGTTATGGTAAAACCCAAAGGTTGTAATCCCAACTACAAACAGGTAAACCAAAAATGCAGCGACAGCAAGAAGTACCACGATCCTCCAACCAAAAATATATTAAGAAGTTAGGCATATAGGCCTATATTGTAAGATTAAATAGTTTTTAATTGCAGAACTACTCAATCTTTCCATAAAGCGCCTCGTGAAGATCCTTTGATTCTTTAATCATCTGAACTGCAAGTTTATTGCCAGTAGATGGAGGAACTGCTTGCAGACAGGGCTTACTCAAGCAGAGAGAATTTGGACTATGCTGACAAGCTGGGCGCCGCTCCATATATTCCTTTCAAAAAGAATAGCACAGGAAACAGCAACGGAAGCCAGATGTGGAGGAAGATGTTTTATTACTTCCAGATGAACCAAGATGATTTTATGGCTTCTTACCACAAGAGAAGCAACATAGAAAGCACTTTTTGGGCGATTAAGAAGAAATTTGGAGAAAACCTCAAAAGCAAGAGCAGAACCGCGCAGATTAACGAATTGCTCTGCAAGATCGTTGCGTACAACATAACTGTCGTAATTCAAGAGATGTTTGAGTTAGGAATTAAACCACAATTCAAGTAAATTAATTTTGGTGTAGACATGGGAGTTTTTATGCAGAAGAGTAATTTTGGTGCAAAGCCCATTCTTGGGAAAGAGTAATAAATAGCTTATTCTAAAAGTTTACGGATAATAATTCGAAAGTGCCGGATTCATGGAAGGGAAGATAACCGCAGAATGGGAGAAACTCAGAAAGGTTGTAGTGCACAGGCCGGGAATAGAGCTCTTCTTCGGTCTTCTTGATCCTTCAGGCTCTCTATATGAGAGGGCATTCAGCCAGAATCTTGCATTAAAGGAGCATGAACAGCTTGTAGAGGCACTATCAAATGATTTAGGGGTAAAGGTGGAAATGCTATATGAAGGCATAGCAAAGCGCGCCAAATCCGGAAGAAAAAGAAAGATGCTGGAGAGTGCAGCCTTTTCATCAATCGATTTCATAGGTACTGATTCCGAAGTAAAAAAAACAAGAAAGGAGTTTATACAGAATCTCTCCTCTTATGATGAAGATTATCTTATAAACATTCTTCTCCTGATGCCCAGGCTCTTTCTTAAGAAATCCAGGGGAATAGGTTCCATACATCTGAGCGTGACTGAACGTGACCCGCTCTCTAATCTTTATTTCATGAGAGACCAGCAATTGGTCACTGATAAAGGGCTCTTCATATCTAGAATGGCAAAACAACAGCGCAGGAATGAGACAAGGCTTACCTCTATGCTATGGGAGATGATGGAACTGCCAATATCATACAAGGCCAAGCCTCCTGCTACAATAGAGGGAGGGGATTTCTTTCCTATGGGTGATTTTGCCCTGATCGGCTCAGGCGACCGCACAAACAAAAACGGCATCCTGCAATTCATGAAATACGGGATATCCTCTCCTGAAATAGGCGTTGTAAGCCAGCCTGCAAACCCGTTGATTCCGCACAGCTATAAGGACCCTATGCTTGACATGCATCTGGATACCTATTTTAATGTCGCAGGCAAGGGCTTGGCAGTAGGATCCGAAACGCTCCTCAAGCTTGCAGAAGTAGAACTATATGAAAAAAAAGACGGGAAATACGAAAAAAAGAAAGGAAAATCAAGCCTCTGGGATTATCTCAAGTCCAAAGGATTCGAGATAATAAACCTATCGATTCTTGAGCAGATGTCATATGCCTCGAATTTTCTCTGCATAAGCGACAGGAAGATACTAGCCGTGGAAAGCAGCTCTATAATAAAGAAGACAGCATCAAGGATCTCAAAGCTTGCAGAAGAAGAGCCTAAGCATTACGGTCCATTGAACATGCAGATACGCCGAGATTATGCCTACCTTTCACAAAGGGGCACCCCCTTCCCTAACAGGAAAAAGCTATCAGAATATGGGATAGATGGCATTTCTATCGACCTGAGCAACCTTACCGGAGGATATGGCGGCGCCCACTGCATGACTGCAGCGATATACCGCAACTAAAAGCAAAATACCCAAAGCTCTTACGTTTTACCAAGGTTTTTCTTTCAGCCAATCGTTTATTTATATCTAAATCCAAAATTATTACTGCAGAATTCTGCAATATATAGTAGCTCCAGATGTGGCTGTATCCTAACCGCGTCTAATAAAAATCCCTAACGTTATAAATGGAAAGCCTTGAGACTATCTTTCAAAACAGATTTGGCATTGTAAATCCTACCGAAAGGAAGCTAGGACCTGAAATAGAAGGCGTATTATTCAGTTACAGATCTCCCAACAACATACCAAGTATTGGAGATATTTCCAATCTACTCGAAAGTATGGCCTCAAATTTAAGAGAGGCTGATCTATACAACGACAGGCTCAAGGTAAATGGGAAAACTACCCATGCATATCCTACAAAGATAAAATTCGAGGTAAGAGACTATCCTGTAGAAATAACAACAGGCATTTCAAGATGCACCTTCGAGATGACTGTCCCACCCAGCGCAAGGCTTTCTGAAAATGAAATAGATATAAAATACATATTTGAGAAATTGCTCAACGCCGCAGAAAATTCCGGGATGGAGATACTAGGGCTAGGAGCGCATCCATTTGCAAAGCACAGCAGAGAAAGCATAATGCCTAAATTAATAAACGTCCATCTAAGCGAACAGATCGGCGAAAGCGAACTGAGACGGCTTATTACAAACGCTTCATTGCAGTTTCACGTGGAACTTTCGAGAAATGAAACCGAAGCCATTCCCAATATGCTTATGCGATTTATTCCGCCAATAATTGCTTTAACCTGCAATACTGCAATAATAGAAGGCGAGTTTTCCGGCTACAAAGAATATAAGGGAAATACCAACATAAGAGAGCAATTCCAGAGAGCGGAAAAAAATAGAACAGGGATGCCTCCAAACTTCTTCGATGCAGAAAACAATTATTTCAGATATCTAATAAGCCATCCCCCTATAATATCAAGGAGAAGGGACCTGATAAACGGATTTTATATAATGTTTAATGATGAGAACCAGGCATTCTCAGATTTTATCAACAAAGGCAGAGCCGAAGCTCGACGAACAGACAACGGGAATAGAATTATCATCACTCCAGAGCTTACCGATCTGGTCTTTCTTGAAGGCAGCATATGGCCGGAAGTAAGATTAAGGTCTACATTCGGCACGGCAGAATTCAGGCCTTGTTCATTCCAGCCTTCAATAGAAGAAATACTTGCAATTGGCGCTGTAGTAAAGGGACTTGTCAAAAATTATAAAGAAGCCTCAAATCTTGTAGAGAAATACGATATAAGAACAATAAAAAAAGCACGCAGGTCCGCAATGAGAGACGGTCTAAATGCAGATATCGGAGGAGAAAGCCTTCTTGAACTGAGCAAAAAAATGCTAGCCATCGCAGCAAGAGGGCTTGGCGAAAATGAAAAACGATTCCTCAAGCCACTGGAAGACAACGCGGAGAGCGGAAAGAGCCCTGCGGACAGAAGCATAGCATTCTTTGATCAACTGCTTAGAAAACAACTCAGGAATAGTGACCTCATACAAAACTTTGTTGAAAGACACAGGTTTAAGATTTAGAATGTAACATCAAACCAACTAATAATATGGTGTATAACTTGATAATAGATGCCCACGCGCACATAGGTGTAGACAGAGACGGAAGCAGCCAGACTATAGATGAACTAAAAGAAAGCATGGCCAAATACGGCATTGATGCATCAGTGGTATTCCCATTCGACATTGAAGGAGACTTGATAGATGCAAGCAAAGAGCTCCTAAAATATAAATCCGATTCAATATTTCCATTTCTGAGATTCGATCCTAACACATCAAATCCCGAAGAGATCGGGAATCTTCTAAGCAATGATGACTTTCTAGGTGTAAAGCTACACCCCCGCTCACAGAATTTTGATCCTCTTGACAAGAGATTCTGGCCAATTCTACAAAAGATAGAGGATTCAGGCAAGCCTCTGCTTATACACACAAGAAAAGAAGCGACTCCATACTCAGATCCAGACAGGATAGTCTGCCTTGCAGATGACTTTCCAGAAATGAAGATAATAATAGGGCATTTTGCCTTCGCCTCGCAGATTGCTATAGAAAAAATAAAGACACATGAAAATCTCTTTTTAGAGACATCTGTGGTATCAAGCAATGTGGTAATAAGACTTATAGCCCAAAAGATAGGCGCCAACAAAATAATCTTTGGCTCAGACGTACCCATGTCTGATCAGGAAATAGAAATGCTCAAGATAAAAAAATCAGGCCTAAGCGAAAAGGAAAAGGAGATGATATTCTCCGGCAATCTCCTCTCCCTTATAAATGCATAGCGGGAAAACTCCCATCCTTAAGACGGGAGATGAAAGCTAATGCGGAAACAAAATACGTATAACTCTTAATGGCGTAATAAATGTGGTTGTCATGAAAACTGCGTATAAATATCGTGCATATCCTTCAAAGGAAGAGAAGGAAACGCTAAACAGGCAGATGTTCCTTTCAAAGGAACTCTACAATCTGCTTCT
>JAKBRJ010000050.1 GCA_021834785.1 Microcaldota archaeon | reverse complement strand
GGTAACACAAGGCGAATTTCCGACGCTTGGGGATAGGTTTGCAATTAAGCTTAGATGGCTCTGGAGTCTCATTGTGAGGAGAAAGAGCTAAATGAGTGATCTATAACCGAGTCCTTGAGCCAGTGAAAAGGGAATACGCAACGATCGTGATATATCGTACCTAGAACCAGTACAGGTGCTGCTGGCTGAAAAAGCCAAGGCGTGTTAGGAGAACCCAGGTTAGGGAAATCGGCAAATTAGTGGCGTAAGTTTTCAATAAGCCATGTCTGCGCTTAGTAAGTGCAGATAGCATTAACTAGGGGAGAACGACTGTTTATCTAAAACACAATTCACCGCAAAGCCTTAAGGCTTAGTACAGTGGATGACGCCTGCTCACCGCTAGCACGCGAAACCCCAATTCAACGGGACAAAGCACTAGCAAAGAGCGGGAGTAACTCTGACTCTCTTTAGGTAGCGTAATACCTCGTCGCTTAATAGGCGACTTGCATGAATGGCGTAACGATTCTCCCACTGTCCCAACCTGGGACCTAGTGAACTCACTACGTGGTGTAGATGCCACGTACTCTCAGTGGGTGGCGAAGTCTCCATGAAGCTTGACTATAGCCTGTTGTTGCTGTGTGGCAAAAGTTGCAGAGCGTAAGTGGGAGCATCGAAGTCTGGGTCTCGGCTCAGATGGAGCGACAATGTAACACCACTCTTCTTTTGCTACGCCGCTAACCAGAAATGGGACAATTGCAGGTGGATAGTTAGACTGGGCGGTTGCTTTCGATAAGGAAACGAAAGTGGCCAATGCTCTGCTTAACTGGTTTGGGAAACCAGCGTGAAGCTAAAAGGCAAATGCAGGGCTGACTGTATCTCGAAAAGCGGGAGATGCAGACTGGAAACAGGGGCTTAACGAACGTTGGAAGCTCTTTTAATGGAGCTCCAAGCTGTCAGACAAGTTACTCTGGAGGTAATCGGTTGGTGGCTGGTGAGAGTTCACATCGACCCAGCCGTTTGATACATCGATATAGGCTTAGGTCATCCTGGCGGTGCAGGAGCCGCCAAGGGCTGGACTGTTCGTCCATTAAAGACCTACATGAGCTGTGTTCAGTACGTCGCGAGACAGTACGGTAGCAACTACTGGGAGTGTTAATGTCAGAGGATAAGGTCTTTTTAATACGAGAGGAACGAAAGACCGGCGCCTCTAGTGTACCGGTTGTTTATAGCATTGCCGGGTAGCCACGCGCTAAGTTGATAAGTCCTGAAAGCATCTAAGGACGAAGCATCATCCGAAACGAGACATTAAGGGAGGTTATAGTACATAACTTTGATAGGACGGGCGTATAAGCAGAGAGCTTCGGCGATTTGCGAGCGCACCGTTACTAAATCCTTACTTTTCAAGCTTGCTTCTCCTGACTTTTTTGTTTTTAAAAGAGCTTAGCGTTAGCTTTGCCTCATTTAAAACAGAGATCATCAAATTATTTATATATCAGGATGGAATAAGTTAGATTATGGCTCTTTCTTATAATCGTGTGGCGAGAGAGACAACCATCGCCTTAAAAGAGAAAAGAATAGATGATGCATTAAGAATTGCTATATCTGAGATTCGAAGAGATACTTACAGTGTTCCTTCAGACATTCTCGGAATGCAACTCTATAGAGAATTGGCTGAAAAAACATGGAATTCTGTCTTGGAAGGAGTTGCCAATAGAGAATATGAAACTGCGGCTGAGATATTTAAAAAATATTTATTTGTTAGGAATGCAGAAACACGGACAGAAAAGACGCAGGCATATTCAGAATTGCTTTTCTTAGTAGATACTGAGTGTATTTCCCTTGTACGAAACGGAGAAATAGAAAAAGCATCAGAATTGAGAAAAGCCTTCAGAACCGCAGATATAAGAAATGAAATAGATGTTGCATTAGTTAGGGTTCTAGATGAATCAAACATTGGAGATAGAATAAGACTCCAACCAGGCACAATTTTGATCAATAGGGGATCGAGAGTTGTGATCCCAGAGTATGAAGAACTTGAAGTTGTTGATCTTCACAAACACGCATCGGAGTTGGCAAGAGATACAAATAAAGGAGACGAGGCTAGAATTGAACTTTTTGTTTCGTTCATTAATTCTTGGTTTGTGTATGGGAAGATTAAGAGCGAATCGGGAAGCCTAGCCGAAAATATAAAAAGAAAACGAGGAGTATGCATAGAGATGGCCGCGGCTCTCTTCGTACTCCTAGATATTGAGGGCTTTAATAATAAATCATACATAGTAGGCATGCAGAGATTTTTTGAAGAGAGAGTGGATGGGAATATTGTACAGAAAATAGGTGGAGGACACGCGTGGTTGGAGGTAGTTGTAGACGGGAAGACATTTATCGCAGATCCGACTGCAAACATTTTCAAAGAATCTACTGGAGATTTTACATTGGTGACTAATCGTGAGTTTATTATAACATACGATAGCAGGCAACGTAATAAACGTCATCAGTAGAAGTCCGCCATTAATATTATAAACATTAACCGACTTTATACTCTTACCTTTTGACGATAAGGAA
>JAKBRJ010000049.1 GCA_021834785.1 Microcaldota archaeon | reverse complement strand
AATACAGAATGGCAGGCATATTTTCAGGCAATTCTAAAATGGGTAAGGTACCTGCAATTTCCTATACAAAGCTTGTAGGTAACGATAAATCTCTGCTTTTCAGAAAGGGAGAGGTCGCATATGGACACGAGTTTCATTACAGTCGAACCGAAACATCCGAAAATTTAATGATGGAAAATATCAGAGGAAATGGCATAAATGGCAGGGATGTCTTATATAAATCGAATACACAGGCATCATACTCACATTTCAGCCTTGCCAGATATGGCAGGCGTTTGCAGAGTTTCTTAACGGGATAATTCAACTGCTTTAATGAATTAATAATCAATATTTACTGAAAAGAGCATCTTCTATAAGTTACACAGCAATTACGGTTTTAGAATGAGCATGGATGAGATGGAGCTTACGCTTTTCAGGCATGGAGAAACTATAGCAAATGCAAGAGGAGAATGGCAGGGCTCTACTGATTCAGATCTCACGGAATCGGGAAAACTGCACGTCATAGAGGTAGCGAAATCAGCACTACCAAAAGATATCGATTTAATACTGCACAGTGGCATGGGACGTTCAATAAAGACTGCTGAACTGATATCTGATATAATAGGAGTCCACAGATTGGAGATGTTTGATCTGATCAGGGACAGGGCCATTGGAGCAGGAGAGGCTATGACAACAGCAAAAATAATGGAAATTTTTGGCCTGAAATTCACAAATATACTGGACGATACTATAGATCTTTTACCCGGAGCTGAATCCGTTGAGGATCTAAGGGACCGAGTCATTAAGGCAAGAGATATCTTATTCAGCGATTATAAAGGAAAAAATGTGCTGGCAATATCCCATGGAGGCTTTATCAGGATGTTTTATAAAATATACATTGGTGATCCTCATTCGATAAGATTTACAAATTGCTCGTTTATTAAGGTAAGAATGGATGCAGGTGAAACTGCTCTTTTGGAAGAGAGAGTTGTGTATCTATAGATGCTATCGTGTTGCGAGTATTCTGCTTCCGGTCTTACCCTCATCCAAAATAAATTTCGCAGAGTAAATAGTTTCCAGTATATCAGGAATCAGGACATCTCTGGATTCACCACAGGCAATCTGTTTTCCGGACTTAAGCAGAAGGACGCGATCGCATGTATCCCTGAGTTTATTCAGATCGTGAAATATCGTGATTATTAGTTTTCCAGATTGTGAAAGTTTCTTTATCTCATTGAAAAGGAAAATTTCCTTGTCTATGTCCAGGAAGGTATCGGGCTCATCCATTACTATTATATCTGCCCCCTGATGCACGGCTCCGGCAAACATAACTATCCTTTTCTCTCCTCCGCTTAGTGTGTTAAAATCCCTGTTTTTCAGTGTTTCAAGACCAAAGTATTCTATCAGATCTGAGAGGGATTCGTTTCTGTCAAGCATACTGTATTCGGATGCCAGTAAAACATCCTGTACAGAAAGATTCAGCGGGGAAAACAGGGATTGTGGCAGATAGGATATCTTTCTCGAAATATCTCTCTGCGTGAGGCTAGCCAGGTTTTTGCCTTCTATCCTTATGGATCCACTATCAGGCTTGAGCAACCCAAGGATCAGTCGTATCAAAGTTGACTTCCCGGAGCCATTCGGCCCGCCGATACCAAATACCTCGCCACTGTCTGCCTCAAAGGATACCGGACCAAGGGAGAATGAGACATTGCGGTATCGAATAGAATCAACCTCAATCTGAATAATAACCACCTGCCAGCCTTCTTAACAGATAAATGAAAAATGGTACTCCTATAATGCCAGTTATGATTCCGATTGGCACCACACGGGGGAGTATTATCAGCCTTGCAATGTCATATGCTGCGACCAGAAAAATGGCGCCGAAAATCGCTGATGCGGGTATTACCTTACGATTGCTGCCCCCGTAAATCAGCCTGGATATATGTGGTGTAATCAGGCCCACAAAACCTATCAATCCTGAAATGGATACTGCAGCTGATACACTTAAAGTCACAAGAACCAGTGCAACAAGCTTAAGTGATTCAACGTTGACGCCAACGCTCTTCGCATATTCTTCGCCCAGCTGAATCGTATCCAGTTCCCTTGCATACATCCCTATTATTACCATGCTGACAATACATAGAATTGCAACTGGAATGAGTGATTTCCATGTTATGTTTTCAACTGATCCCATCAGCCAGAAAAAGACCTCGCTTGCGCCTTCAAGGCTTGGACTCGTATAAAGAAGGAACGCCACGATAGATGATATGAAAACGCTAACTGCAATTCCCGTAAGCAGAAGATAAAGAACCGGTACCCTTCGGCTTCTGAGCGAGAAAACATAAATTGCCAGAACGATTGCGACGGAAAAAACAAATGCTAGCGTCTGAAGCGTATAGAAGCCGAATATGGTAACTCCCAATGCTATTGAAAGAACCGCACCAAGTGCTGCTCCGCTGGATATGCCAATCATATAGGGTTCAGTGATAGGATTCTTGAAAACGCTCTGTATGGTTGCACCGCCTACCCCAAGAACTGCTCCAATAATGATTGCGCCAATTATGTGCGGCCCCCTTAAATCAATTATAATTTCCCTCTGGATATTTGTA
>JAKBRJ010000048.1 GCA_021834785.1 Microcaldota archaeon | reverse complement strand
GACAAGAAGGACATTCCTGCCACTGTGAAGATTAGTTGCATAATCTATCAACTCCTCAGCTGCATATTCTGAAGAGCAGATATAGGCGAAAAGCTCCCATTTTGGTACATATGGCACGTTCATACATTAAAATAGGCACTTGCCAGATTAAGAATCTTTACATTCGATTGGGTCTAACCCTTTATCATCCGTTAATAGTGGTGGTTTAGGCTGCTACTCGCATTATAATGCAAGGTACTATTATACTCAAGATCCCAGACCATATCACGTATATATTCCCACTATTCAAGACGTTTATAGTTAGGTCTTAGATGTGTTGCGTTCATATATGCTATCTATATCTATTCTCGTATACCTGCACAGTTCCCACAGTTTGCAAAAAGGCTCAGGCATATTTATCCCATTCTTCTTCATCGTAATGTATATATCCTCTATAAGGTGAACGCTATTATCGCCTATCTTATGCAGTGGGTGATACTGATCTAAATTTATTTTATAGACATATTTATGCAATTTAGATCTTTTACGTTCATTCGGCTCTTTGAGAAGAACATTTTCTGTGCTATCCCTAAGCATTACATTGCTGGCTATCCCCCAATAAGAAAATGCATAATAAGAATAATATAGTGCTTCCATGATGGATTTAGTACTGTCACTGTTCTCATCCTGCTTGTACTCAATGTATTTAAGTTCGGATTTCATATAGTAAATACTGGCAAGTTTGAGAAACCTGCTTATAGTATGATCTATCTTACTTATATCAAAGGAATCTACTACCTTTACGCCCATACGAATATCTTTCTTCATTTTTTTATCGCATTCTGATGTTCCTAACAGAATCCAATACCTCTGCCACACATCAACGCTACCGCTCAGGACAGGCACACCAAATTTTAGATATGCGTTTTTAACAATTTTCCTAATCCCTTCATGCACCAAAGGATTGTAATGCAAAATTACCGCATCACTATCTTTTTCTATTATTAGTGCATTTCCATCCATTTCAAACACATTTAACCTGTCCGGCTTAGGATATGCGGCTTTAAAAGTTTTATCTGGAACCAATCCTTTTCTATCAAGAAAAGTTACGGCGCCCGAATTTCCGTCTATCCGAATACGTTCCGACTGTTTTATTATCCGAGTGGCATTATCTAATCCTGCTATACACGGTACCTTGTATTCACGTGCTAGAATTGCTACATGAGAAGTTATGCCTGCAAGCTCAAGAATAACACCTCCGAAATCTTTTATTATTTGCGAATCTTCTACAGGTAGATCCCCTGCCACAAGTATCTTACTCTTGCCCTTACTCAGATTGCTGGATCTCTCCGAATCATATATGACCGCTTCCCCAGAACAAACGCCACCACTTACGCCCAAACAATTAAATGACTGGTTGCCATAACTCATTGGGATCGTTGTTGTAAGTTCCCTGGCCTGCAACAAAAGTAATCCGTCGTAGGTATATGCCCACTCTATGTCCAAGGGGAATATTTTATTCCCGATGCTCTTCATTAACTCTGTTATGTCCTCGATTTCAAAATCAAACAGCACACTCCTTAAACCCTCAGCATTGTACTTTAGAACGTCACCAGATCCAATATTCTTTATATACGCATCGTGTTTTTTTGAGCCTGCAGTTATGCCAGATGGATCATTTACTGCTGCTTCTATGACGCAGTATTTATTCGCTTCTTTTTCAAAAAGAAATCCCACTCCATATTTTGCATTCGGGACAAATTCCTGCACTGTGCATGCCATTTCAATTTCTTCAATACTTATTCCATTTTCCCAAATGTACTTAACCGCCCGCGGACTAAAGACAGATCTAAACACATCCTTAATGGCTATTATAACATCTGCTGGTCTCACGTCCAGGAACGAATCAAATATGCCTGCAAAACTTCTGATTGACGAGTCTTCCTGAGTAGCCGAACTTCTTACGACTAAACGCTCTCCGACATGCTTAGTATAGTCTAATATCTCCTTCTGTATCTGCGCTTCAAATTCAATATCCTGAAAACATTCTGATACTTTAGCCGAATACGCAACTTTAGACAGTTTATTATCTGCATACAGCTTTGCATATCCGAATATGCCCTTATCAGACAGAGCTTTTCTTAAAGAATCATATACCTGCGTAGTCACTACGAATCCTTTAGGCACATTTGCAATTTTTATAAATTTTGCCAGGTTATATGCCTTATTCCCCACTAATTTTGGATCTAAAACTTTGGTAGCTGCATTCAGTTCTAAACAGTATTCTTTCATAAAAACCAATAACATTTTTATTAAGCTGCAGTAATATCAAAGTTGATCTTTTATCTTATTATAAATTTGCTTTATTACGCATATAATAAGTATTGGACGATGGACTTTGTGGCTTTGACGAGGTTTTAGGATATGGACATAAAATTCCCGTTCAGAATAACGCATAGCAACACTTTAAAAGTTTTCCCAGCATAAGTATAGCAGTACTATACTGATATAGATAGTGTTAATTATAAGTGGTTTAATGAGTCAGTTTGGATCGCAATTCCACGGAAAATCGCGCAGGAAGCTCAACGGCAGTGGCAAGAAGAAGCTGAA
>JAKBRJ010000047.1 GCA_021834785.1 Microcaldota archaeon | reverse complement strand
ATACAGAGACAAACCCGTACATAAACATTCCCATAGGCTCAAAGGAGATTTTAGGTTATCAGAACGGAATAGCAGCTCTTAATCGTGAAATCCAGAACTACGAAGTCCAGAAAGCCATCTGCGAAGCTCTTAACCTCAAAGATAAAATACCAATCCTGGAGCAGAACATCAAGAGCGCACAGGAATACAAAGCTAAGCTGGAAGATATGCTTAATAAGGCGGTGAAATGAAAGAGAATAAAAGAGTAAAAATAGGGAAAAATAAATCAGACGAAGACACAAAGGAGATTATTGCTCTCCTAAAGAAGATATCAAAACAGCTTGCTGAATTAGAAGACGAAGTACACAACGAAGGCATGGCGCATAGTGGAGCACTAATCTAAGGCAAGAGTAAAATGAACAATAACTACACACCAAGACTCACCCTCAAGCAAAGATTTCAGCACCACAAATATGCCAAGCTGGAAAGAGAGCTCAAGCCCTTATGCTCATGGGTAGATTTCTACGACTACCTCTGGAGCTACGGCTCAATAAACTGGGAGAATAAAAGTGTCCTCGACGTAGGCGCAGACATCGGCTCATCGGCTATATTCTTCTTATCACGCGGAGCAAAATATGTTTATCTTATAGAGAAAGAGCCAGCGTATAGAGAGACATACGAGAGCATAAAGCAAAAACACCCGATTCTCAAAAATACTTACATGGTTTCAAGCTTCAGAGGAGCTAAATCAGCTTACTTCGATGTCCTAAAAATGGACTGCGAAGGTTGCGAGCTTTACCTTCTTACAGAAGAATTGCTCAACAAGGTTACTGAGTTCGTGGTAGGTCTGCACAAGCCCCAGCTCAATGATTATCAGTTCGAGCAGAAGAAAAGGCTTTTAGAGAAGCACGGCGGAAAGTATTTTGGGAACGTAAATAACGAGGAGTTTCTATGGCAAAAAGTGGTAAAATGAAGATAGTCCAAGTAAATAGCTCGCTAATAAAGAAGGATTCTATATGCAATATAATACTAGCTTCGCACAACGTATTTGCTTCAGATGGGCTGGATTCTAAAATTGTTGTAGACACAATATCTGAATACAATGACGATTTTATATACCCGCTATTTTTAAGAGAGAGTATCAAAATAAGCCCATTTAAGATTCTTGAAAAAGTCCTATTCTTCGAGAATAAAATGCGCCTTTTCAAAGGGTATGTAAAAAGTATGCAGCACTACAAGAAAGCTATGGCAATCTTTGATAATGCAGATGTAAGGATATGGCACAATTCTGGCTTTTTGCTAAGCGACTATTTAATCAGAAAACATGACATATTCTTCTTTCACAATTACACGTTCCCTTACCTGAGGGATAAGTTTAATGGTCCTAACGAGCTGACACTAAGGATGCGCCTCCAAGCTTATAATGATCTTGATTTAACCTACATCTGCCCAAGCCAATTCAATATAAACTCTCTTGACAAGCTCAATATAAATTACAAGAACGTTTACAAGCTGCCTCTTTACCACAAATACAACCTTCAATACATAGGACGCCAAGCAGGAACGCCCAAGCTCATAGCGTGGGGCAGGTACGCAAAGAATAAAGCGGTCCCAGAACTCGTAAAGATGGCTTCAGAAGCAAACCTCAATTTTACTTACTTTGGAGATAATTATACGCTCAAAGAGCATAAAACAGAATACGAAAAAGCCAAAGAATATCTAAGCAATAAAATAAGCCTGCAAGGACAAATAGACAATTTTGAAGGCGAGCTGAAAAATGCAAGTATTTATATCTGTAATAGCTATTTTGAGGGCTTCAACATGCCCTTGATAGAAGCAGAGGCTCATTCCCTTCCTGTTCTGGCCCGCAGGGGCACCGCAATGGGCGAGCTCATAACGGACGGCTACAACGGCTTCCTATTCGGCGACATCAGCGAAGTTCCAGCATTAATAGAAAAGATAATGAAGGACTACAAGCGCTTCAGCTACAACGCATGGAAGCACAGCCAGAACTACACCTACGAGAAGTTTAAGGAGAGGTATTTAAGAATATTGAAAGAATATAAGGCGAGCAAATGAATTATCAAATTGAGAAATACATCAGGCAATTATTCTACAACGCCCAGAGTGGCATCTGCCCCATCTGCCTCAAGCCTTTAGACACCAAGCTTTCTCTGGATCACTCACACCTCACAGGAGAGCCCAGAGGGCTTTTGCATCAACGTTGCAATATGATGGTGGCGCAGAAAGAAATGCACACAAAGAAGCTGAACTACATAATTTCAAGGCAGACAGAAGAAAGAATCTGGAACTACATAAATAATCACGTTAAACTTGAAGTGGTAGAATGAACATAAAATCTTTCAAATGGCAGGACTGGCTGATTATCGGAGCGATAGTCTCGAACATGCTGGCATACACATTCACGGTATACATCACGACATCGGTCTCCGCTCTCGGCTCTTCCGCCTCATATCTCGAAGCCAATCCAATAGCAAGGATAATAGACTCGCTTGGCAGCATTGCGTTTGTGTTCCATATCCTAATGTACGCAGCATTGATAATCTTTTATTTTTATATCAAGCGCAAGTATTCAGGAGACCAGAGGTATATGCTGATGACAGGTATTGCAGTCATAATATTCCTGCTCTGGACATTCGACATGCTGAATGACTTGGGCTATGTATTGAGAGTGTTCCTATGAA
>JAKBRJ010000017.1 GCA_021834785.1 Microcaldota archaeon | reverse complement strand
CGGCATGTATCGCTTCCTATGTCTCATTTTCCCACATTGTTCTCCCTGCCATCAACATCCCCTGATGGTGTGTTGATGAATGGAAATAAAAAACCGAATAATGTGCATATGCGCGGCGCATTCCACAAGTTTTATCTTCTGAAGCCTAAGCATACCGCAAAACTCAAAGACGTTGCAGACAGCATAATGAACCTCAAGGACGTCCAGGAACTGTATCTAACTGAAGGAGACTATGGGTTCATGCTGAAAACCCGTTTTTCCGACAATAAGAAGCCGGATGAAGTAGAGAGATACCTCATGAAGAACGTAGACCCGAAATTCGGGGCAATGGTGAGCTATTATAGATTGAAGAAGGTTGCAGAGAGGAACTCAAAAACTAATGAGGTAATGAAATGAACGCCATATCAAGGAGGGTACTCCGATACAAAAGGGCGATGAGGGAGAAGAAGCTTGCCAACGACCCCAACAACAAACGCGAGATAATAGTGATAAAAGACAGCCCGAATTCGTGGCATATGGAATGGCTCGACGAATATCAGGAATGCAAGACCCATATTGGCGAATAATCCTTTCAGAATGTCCAGAATTTTTTCTTAGAATCTTTTTCCTCAGATTCGGCAAACCTTTTAATCAGCTCCTTCTGCTCTGCGGTGACGCGCTTTGGGAAATCGAAGTATATGGTGGTTATCTGGTCGCCGTATCCAGATCTATTGAAGTGCGGCATGCCCTTTCCTTTCAGCGTTATTGCAGTGCCGTTCTGCATACCGGCTTCTATGTCAATCTCATTTTTACCGTATAATGTTCCTATAGTCACCTTCCCTCCGAGTATAGAATAATAGAAGGGCATATGCAGCTCTGAATACAAGCTGTCTCCGTCTCTCTCGAATCGCTTGTCTTTTTGCACTGTTATGTCCACATAAAGGTTGCCCATACCTCCGTTCGCATAGTCTCCCATCCCTTTTACTCTAAGGCGCATCCCGCTGTCTACACCTTTTGGTATGTTTATGTCTACTTTTTCATGAGCCTGCTGGGTACCCGTCCCATTACAATATCTGCAGGCTTTTTCGGGAACAGTGCCGGAGCCGCCGCATCTTGGGCATATGGTAATAGTCTGCATTACGCCAAAAGGCGTGCGCTGCGTAGCGCGCACTTGACCTGTTCCGTTGCACTGGCTGCACCTGATGACTTTCGAGCCTTCCGCACCTGTGCCGCTGCAATGCTCGCATGCTTTGATGTGATTCAATTCTATCTTTTTTACCGTACCGCTTGCAGCCTCTTCCAATGTCAGACTTACCCTTGCAAGTATATCTCCGCCGGATTCCTGCCTCTGCCTTCTCCCCTGTGAACCAAAAAGATTATCGAATAGGTCATCGGTGCTCCCGAATCCGCCTACATTGAAATTAAAGCCCATATCCCTGAATATCTGATCGAAATCGAATCCTCTGAATATATCCTGCTCGCTATAATGCTGGTTGAATTGCTCTGGACCATACGCATCGTACTGCTTGCGCTTCTGCGGATCGCTAAGCACTGCATAGGCTTCATTTATTTCCTTGAACTTCTCCTCTGCGTCTGGGCTCTTGTTCCTATCCGGATGGTACTGCATAGCTAACTTCCTGAACGCCTGCTTTATTTCGTCCTCTGATGAAGTCTTGCTTATGCCAAGCACTTGATAGTAATCCCTAGCCATTCAATCATTTCAACCTTTATATTCATACAGATGTGTGACATCCTTCCGTGCACTGATTTTACTTTTCCACCTTGAAATCTGTATCTGCAGTCGAATCCCCATCGCCATGGTCTTTTCCAGAATCATTGCCAGGGGCACCTGGTGCACCCTGCTGTGCACCTTCAGCGCCCTTGTAGAGATCCGATCCTATGTCTCCAAGGACTTTCTGCAGCGCGGCCATCGCGTTTTTTATGGAGTCGTAATCTTCCTTCTTTATGGCGTCCTGAAGTTCTGATTTGGCAGTATTGATCTTTTCTGCATCCTCTTTCTTTATTTTATCTTTGTATTCTTCCAGCATGTGATCGGCAGTATACACCATCGATTCTGCATTGTTTTTAGACTCTATTTGTTCGCGCAGCTTCTTGTCCTGCTCTTCGTACATCTTGGCGTCTTCCATCTTCTTCTCTATGTCTTCCTTGTTCATCTTATGAGGTGCGACTATATCCATGCTCTGGCTCTTTCCGCTCGCTTTGTCTTTAGCTGTAACATGCAATATCCCGTTGGAATCTATATCGAACGTGACCTCTACCTGCGGTATGCCCCTCTTAGCTGGAGGTATGCCGGTAAGCGTGAATTTGCCCAGGTCTATGTTATCCTTGGCCAACGTCCTTTCACCCTGCACCACATGTATATCAACGCTTGGCTGGAAATCTTCTGCCGTTGTGAATACCTGGGATTTTTTCACTGGTATTGTAGTATTGCGCTCTATTATCGTAGTTGCAACTCCGCCGAGCGTCTCAATGCTCAGCGTCAATGGCGTGACATCAAGCAGGAGTATGTCCTTTACCTCTCCTGTCATCACGCCAGCCTGTATGGCTGCACCTAGCGCTACGGCTTCCATCGGATCCACGCCTCGTTCTATTTTCTTTACTAAAAGCTGCTCCAGATAGCGCTGCACTATTGGCATCCTTGTAGGCCCGCCTACCAGTATGATCTTGTCTATTTGTGAAGGTTCTAGTTTTGCGTCCTTTAAGGCCTGCATCACAGGCTTTGCAGATTTTTCAATTATAGGTATGACAAGGCTTTCCAGCTTAGCTCTAGTGAATGAGTATGTAAAGTTTATCGGCTGCCCGTTCTTCTGACCTAAAAATGGAAGGTTTATCTCAGATGTTAATGCAGTAGAAAGCTCTATTTTTGCCTTTTCTCCTGCTTCCCTAAGCCTTTGTACAGCCTGAGAATCCTTGGATACATCTACCCCAGCAGTCTTCTTTACCTCGTCCAGAAGGAATGTAAGTATTGCATTGTCCATGTCCGTGCCTCCAAGCTGAGTATCGCCGCTTGTGGCTTTTACCTCAAATACACCCTTGCCGAATTCCATTATGGTTACATCTAATGTTCCGCCGCCAAGGTCATATACGAGTATCTTCATCTCCCTGTCTGCCTTGTCCAAGCCGTAAGCAAGGCATGCAGCAGTAGGCTCGTTGACCAATCTCACTACCTCCAGCCCTGCTATCTCTCCTGCATCCTTTGTTGCCTGTCGCTGATTGTCATTAAAGTATGCCGGCACTGTTATCACAGCCTTCTTGACCTCTTCGCCTAAGAAGGCTTCGGCGTCCTTCTTTATCTTCTGCAGCAGCATAGCAGAAAGCTCCTGTGGTTTGTACTCTTTTCCAAGCACCTTGTAAATGAAATCAGAACCCATCTTTCTTTTGAATGCAAATACTGTGCCGTCAGGGTTTGCAACAGCTTGCCTTCTTGCAGGCTCGCCTACGAACCTCTGCCCGTCTTTCGTAAATGCAACGTAGCTTGGAAATGCCTTTCCGTATAGTGATGTTCCTTCACTGCTGGGTATTATTACCGGCCTTCCGCCTTCCAATACTGCAGCCGCTGAATTTGATGTTCCCAGATCTATTCCAATTATTTTCATTTTTCTCACCAATTTAATACCATTATTCATTATCTTCTTCTTTTTGCGCGACATCCTGTTTTTTGTTTTCATGGCCATTTTTGCGGCCTGCAATTATTACTGCAGATGGCCTTAACATTATGTCCATGAACTTATAGCCTTTCCTTATAACCTCCAATATCGTACCTTCCTTTTCGTCGCTCTCTTTTACTAGCACAGTTTCATGCAAGTACGGATCGTATATGCCTTTTGCTTCGATTACGCTCAAGCCGAAACCGCTAAGCAATTCAATAAAATTGGCATATATCATCTCTATTCCTTTCGCAAGGTTCTTGTCCAAAGACTGAGACGAGGATATCAATGCCAATTCAAATTCATCAATTACCGGCAATAACCCTTTTAATAGTTCCGCTTTTCCGCTGTTTCTTGAGCTATCAATTTCGTTTTTAGACCTCCGCTTGTAGTTTTCGAACTCCGCAGCCAAACGCAGCAACTTTTCTTTAATATCCGCACAACCTTCGGTATCGTCGTTTTTTTCCTGCACATTTAGTTTTCCCTCTGGTTCTTTTTCAGCTTCTTTGACGATGCTTTCGTCTGCAGCCTTTTTTTCATCTTTTTTATCTTTCATGTTGTGTTTATCTTCAGACATGACTTCACCTAATCTTTACATTCCTACCTTTCTGGTTCATGAGCTTGTCAAATTCTTTAGCAGCTGCAAGCATCTTCATCATCTCCCTGTTTAAGTCATACTCAATTTCTTCTATAGCCTTTGACATTTCCGTGGCTCTGAGGTAATATTTTCTTCCCTTCTTAACTATCAGTCCGGAATCGATGAGCCTGTTGAGGTGGTATATCACAGTACTTCTAGCTATCTCGGGCTTTATTTTTATCGCACTGCTAGGTATGCCTAGATTCTTCTTTGCGGCATATGCAAACCTGATAAGTATCTGTTCTTCTATACCTGTCTCTTCATCGTTGGATAGACCAAATGCGTAGCAGAACCACCTTATTAGTTCCGCAGGGTTTTTTGAACTTGGCCTTTCAACTGAGCGGATTACAATGCTTTTCATACATTGTATATTTATGCTGCGAAATGTTTAAATATTTATCTTTTTAAACAATATATTATTGATATGTCAAATAAATATTGACATATTACAAAAGGTGGTTTTATGGATGAAAGAAAAAACAGTAGGAAGGGACCCATAAAGAGCAGAAACAGTATAGAGGAAGAGTACGATCCATTTGACATTGCCCCGGAAACCGATAGCTTTTTTAGATCGGTAATAAAAGCCATGCATCCATCGAGGTTCATAGACCAGATAGCAGATAGCAGCATGCGGATACCTGACACGGATATAATAGACAACGGGGACTCGTTCAGCATAAAGATAGATATGCCAGGAATTGACAAAAAGGATATAAAATTGAAGGTTACGGAAGACAGGATAATGGTTAAGGCCGAGAAGAGCAATGAGAGGGAAAGAAGCGCAGAGGGAATCTATGCGAAGGAGAGGTCTTCGCTAGGCTATTACAGGACCATAAGGTTTCCAGAACGGGTTAAAGCAGATACGGCAAAAGCCAAACTTGAAAAAGGCACACTTAGCATAGATGTAGATAAAACGGAAAAGGCAAGAGGCAGGGAGATAAAGGTGGATTAGCCTATTTGGCTTCACACCTTTAGTTTCCTGTTTCGCCTATAAATCTCATCAATCAGAATCTTTTGCCTCTTGCTCCATTCCTTGTTATTTGTGCGTTTAAGCCACGCTACATGTAATTCAACAAATTTGAGATTATCTTCAAAATTGCGTTGTTTATCTTTTTTTAACTGTTTTCTTAGTTTTTTTGCATTCCATCTAATCAAGGCCGCCACCGATTACAGTTTTAACAACATCTTTTTTAATTCCTAATAACTTAATGAATTCATTTAGCAGTTTTTTATCAAGATGCTCTTCGAATACGCCATAAAGATGTTTAGCGTCAAGGTAATCTTTTTCACTTCCTAATTCCAGTTTATAAGCTATTTGAAGTTCTATGGGCGATATTAATATTTGATATTTTTTGTTTAAAAGCACTTTCAAAGAATTATCCATGCTATAAAAGTCGGTGTTTCTTTTAGCAAACTTTATTTCGAAATTAGGCTCCATTGTATTATTTTCCGCAAATCTTATCGATGATCCTTCGTTCAATATATAGCTTGCATCCTCAGCGTTTTCGGCATTTATACAGTAAAAACCTGCTTTATTAGCAGAATCAAACAATGATTTGAGGCTTTTTATTCCGATTTTTTCGATAAGCAAATCTATATCTTCAGTGTTTCTGCTTCTTCCAAAAAGTATTGCCAGATAACCGCTTACAATAACATACCTAAATTTTATCAGCTTAGTAAATTTTACAACAAGCTTATCTAGCAGTGTAAATTCTTTGTCTGAAAATAGTATTTTGCCTTTCTTAAAAATAAAGTCCATTGTACCTATAGTATATCCAACCTTAATTATAAAAATTATAATGTATTTGGACCATGGTATAATAAATATTGATTTTGTCTTTGTACTGCAGCAATTTCAGCTTTTCAAGCACTAAGCACTAGCATATTTCGCGTTATCGATATTTTTGATTTTATATGCCTTGTTTTGCAGAATCGCATAAAGGTAGATTTATTAATAATTATTTGCCAAGCTTAATAGGATAATAATGCAGGAAGGCAACAAAAAGGCGCAGATAGCACTTGAGTTTTTAATAGTCTATTCGATAGTGCTTGTTATATTCTTAGTGATATTTGCCATAATAGCCAATCAAAGGGCTGCTACGCTAGGAAGCCAAGAATATGCTTCGCTGCAACTCGTAACCGAGGATATATCAAGCTATATAAATCAGGCATTGACAGCAGGAAATGGGTATTCTGCAATAGTCCAGCTGCCAGTTACTGCATCTGTTTCGCCTTATTACCTGTATATGAGCAGCGACGGGGCAATACTTGCGAATTCTACAATAGGTACGACATTGATTTCAGGCACATCATATAGTAACTCAAGAAACCTGATAATAAACGGATCCCTTGTCGGCTCATACGGAGGGGTAAATCTTTATAGCATTCCAACATATACAGGGACAATCCAACTGACAAATGTCAATGGCGAGATATATGTTGATGAGGTGCCTCCATCGATATTGAGCCTGGAAGGCGTGCCGAAGCAGTCGCAGATAGCGAATTCCAAAGCGGCAAATTTCAGCACCTATAGCCAGATCAACCTAGGAAGCAGCAGTGCATTGAACGTTGGGTCTGAGACTACCATTGCTATGTGGATCAGATTCAAAAATTTCACTCCGCCATCAGCTTGGGACATCCTTTCAAGCACAGGCAGTACTTGCACTAACGGCTATCAGGTATGGGCGACAACTTCATCTGGATTCGGATTCGGTGCATGCAATAACGCTGCCGATATTCGAAGCGCTACGCCGTATATACCTGGAAAATGGTACTTCATTGTTGGAAGGGCTAATTCCACGGATATTTCATTATTTATAAATGGTAAAAGTTTGACTCCAACAGCCACTACAACATTTAACACTATCGGACCATGGATATTGGGCATTGGCCCGATAGGAGTTGGCGTAGCTGAGAGCTTTAATGGAACAATTGCGAACGTTCAGATTTATAATGCACCACTTTCGGCAAACCAGATTCTTCAAATGTATAATAATGGGATAGGCAGCAGCCCGGTAAACGCAACGTATCTCGCAGGATGGTGGCCTTTGGATGGGAACACAAATGATTACTCAGGATATGGAAGTTATGGAACACCATATAACATAACTTATCAGGGCGTGGCAGAGATAAGTTCGTTGGTACTCGGCACCTCGGGCAACTATATTTCAAATGCACCAGTAGGATATGTTTCTTCATATGGCCAATTGGGCAACAGTACCAAAAACTTCATAACAAAGTATGCCAATGCAAGCGGAATTCAAAAGCTATTTGTAACTGCAAATTCAAGCATTGGGCCCGATACGTTGACTACTGATCTTTTCAATGGAAATTTGTCTACATTTAAGAACCTTGTTGGATGGTGGCCTCTTAACATAGGTTATGGCAATAAAGCATATGACTTGAGTGGTAATGGGAATACCGGTAGCTTTTCGAATCCAGAATGGACCCCAGCAGCTAATAATGGCACGAATTTCATTTCTGCCCAATTCCCAGGGGATACCGCAGGAGCCTCTGCAAATGCCATAGAAAATGGATTTGTAACGATAAAACCGTCTTCCTCACTGCAAAACATAGAGAGGAATGGCACTTTCACGGTTACTGCATGGATATATTACAAAGGACCCACAAGCAACCATATGCAGGGCATATTCGGCGACCTGCCGAATTCCTTTTCTGGACAGGGGTTCCAACTTGAGGGATGGGGGAGCGGCAATGTCTTGTACATTAACAATTATTACCTGGTATGGCCATCTGGAAGCAATAGCCAGTTCCCAAAAGATAGGTGGGAGATGATAACTGCACAATACAACGGATTCACAGGCACAACAAACGTTTATTTGAACAACAAACTGTTTGCTTCTGGAACATTGCCACCTAGTTTAGGTTTGCTGCAAACCATCCCATACTACATAGGTAATGATGCTTGGCAGGCAGGTGGATATGACAGTTTCAATGGATCAATATCGAATGTGCAATTGTACGCGTCGTTCTTGACGCCAACTCAGATAAACGGTTTATATTCACAAGGCATAACATCAACACCAATCGGCAACTCCAGACTTTTAGGGTGGTGGCCTTTGGATGGAAATGCAAATGACTATTCCGGAAACAACAACAATGGCACATTGAATTATAACGTGAGCTTCATAGACAAAATATCTTATGATAATATCAGCAATAATAATGTCGCATTTATAAATGGCAATCAGAACGGCATTAATATACCCCAAACAAGCTCCATAAACAATGCATGGGATGGAGGCAATTGGACAATAGTTAGCTGGATTAAAGAAACCGCCCCGGTAACCGCTGGAACAGGCAGATCGCTTATACAGGAGACGGCAGGCTGCACGTCAGGATTATGGCTTACTGCTGGAAGCAGTCCATCAACATATGCTATACAGACAATAGAATGGAATTCTCCATCGCCCACTTGTGCAAGCGGTGCAGGAAATCAAGCAGTTTCATCGCCGGATATACCTATCAATACATGGGTGATGGTAACCTCTGTCTTCCATTACAATCCGACAGGAACCAGTTGGATTGCTGCGTGCTATGATGGAATATGCAATAATCAAACATGGACGCTAGGAGCACCTGCAGACTATGCAACAGTAGGATATAGTTTTGTAATTGGAGGAAATTATTGTTGTGGTGGATCATATTTTACAGGAGAGATTAGCAATACCCAGCTTTATGATGCAGCGTTGACTATAACCCAGATAAAGCAGCTTTATGCACAGGGATTGCCTGCGCACCATACAGATAGCATACCATTTGGTGGCGGATGATGATAGCAAAAAGAAACTTTAAAGGGCAGTTCTGGAGCTTCGACGTAATATTCGCCATTGTCATCTTTACTGTTTCGCTCACGATACTGGCTTATACCTGGTTCAACATAAACAGTGAGCTTGCACTCGCATATGGCAATGGAGGTACTGTAATGGAATTGCAGGCACAGACGCTTGCACATACCTTATTGTCAACCGGATATCCGTCCAACTGGCAGTCATTAGTTAATACCACTAATACTTCCACATGGGGCAGCGTAAGCATAGGGCTGGTAAATAGGCAGGGCACTACAGCCATAGCACAAAACAAGCTTTATACCTTTATGGCTATGGAAAATCATAGCTATGAAGCCACTAAACAGGCTCTAGGAATAGGCTATGCATATTTTATAATAATATCAGGGAAAAACATAAATGTGACAATTGGGCACAACCCCTCGAAATATAGCGCATTGACTACCTTTGTAACAAAAGAGCAAGGGACACTTGGCAACCAGCCGGTAAACATACAGATAGACGTATGGACCAACAAACCCATAGCGGTGAGTTAGTGATATGATGAATAAAAACAAGAACATGAAGGGCTTCATATTTACTCTCGATGCCGTATTTTCCCTTATAGTTGCAAGCGCAGCCATTTCCATTTTGCTATATGTACACTTCACGCAACCATTGGCATACCAGACTCCTGTCGCATATACATCGACAGTGCTGTCCAATCTGCTGAATACCAAATTGGGGCAGGTTTCATCTTCTGGAATAATCTCAAATCCTGTGCAATCGGCATATAAAAGTTCATATGCGACTTTTGGGTACTTGAACCAACATGGACAAACACCAGCAGATTATATATCGGTTGCCGATACTAATTTCAACAGCACGTTCTCAAAGAACAATGCCATAACACTGTCTGCATGGATATATGAATTTCCGAATTCTGAATGTGAAGTCAGCGTTGCTAATATTTATAATCCTCCAAGTACTTCTTATCCGGGTGCTGCAATTTTCAGATTCGGCGTCTCCGGAGGCAGCGGATGGGCTACATCGATAAATGCGGTTATGTTGGAATTATTTACTCCGACTGTTCAGACAAATATGTTTAGCAGTCTGCCAGTACCATATGGAGTTTGGAATTATATAACTGCTAGTTATAACGGGACTTACGTAAACTTTTACATTAATGGCATCCCTGCAGGATCTACCGCATATAGTTCTACTTTGTCTACTGGTCCAAACAGCGAATTGTTGATAGGTGCAAATCCAAATTCAGGGTGCTATGCATATTTTCCCGGATACGTTAGCAATCTGCAAATTTACAATACTGCCTTATCGCCTTCCCAAGTAAGCCAACTATACGATGAAGGTATAGGAGGCGTGCCTGTAAGTGGCTCTGGATTAGTTGGATGGTATCCATTGAACGGAAACGCAAACGACTATTCTGGAAACAATTACGACGGAGTCCAGCACAGTGTAAATTTTGTAAATACTTCGTATGTTTCTATAGGGAATTATAACGCAACGGATAACTCAAGCCTATTGTATACACTATCGGAGCTTTATTTGAATAACGAAAGCACATATGCAAACTTTATAGCACATAACATAGGAGTGAACAGCACAAGCGCCATATTCATAAACGATACGTATGCGCCTTCATATGGCATTGCATCTTTTAATGGCATTAGCAGCTCTATCACTACAGATAAACATATAACTAACTCTATAATCAATTGGACTGTAGAAGCATGGATTAACCCTGCAAATTTAGACCAATTGGGAATTGCGGTAGAGAACGGGTGGGACAATAACGTAGTTGGAAATGGCTATGGGTTTGGCATTAGCAATGGCGGGCTTGGTACAGGATCACAACTGTTTGGGCTTTTTTCTGGAGTAACAACAATTAATACAGGATATACTTTTAGCAGCCCGAACAGATGGTATGATATCGTAATGACAAGGAATCAGAGTGGCATTACTTCTTTTTACGTAAATGGGGTTCAGACCCCAAATACTACTTCGTCAGTGCCTCTCACATCAAATGATTTTTATATAGGCTCGGATACTGGAATAAGGTATTTTAACGGATCAATAGCAGATGTTCAATTTTACAATACATCTTTATCTCCTTCACAAATAAGTAAGATTTACAGTAGCGGAATAGGTGGGATGCCAATAAGCAATTCAAAACTTATAGGATGGTGGCCATTAGAGGGAAACGTGAATGATTATTCTGGATATGGAAATGCAGGCTTTGCAAGCAATATAATTTATAAGAGGGTACCTTTCACTCCGATAGGCTTAAGCGATGCCTATCTCGTAAGCAAATCATCCAGCCCAATGCTTTTAAGCGTAGGGAATAAAAGCAGTATATATAACGTAAGTGTTGTTACATGGCATTGAAAAAGAATAAAGCGATGAAGAAAAGCAAAAAGGGCATACTCCTGACCCTTTTGACCATAGTGCTATTCGTACTCATGCTGGGCGAGCTCATTACATATGTGATTCTTAACATAAATTATACGAATATAGCATCGCAGGCATCCCAAAGCCTTAACTCAGGGTCGTTTGTGTCTAACCTGAACGGCAGCATATCAAATTTTATGCACACCTCATTGAATAACGCGCTATATTCGGCAATTTATTACGAAGGAAACCCGCCCCTTAGAAAAGATTATTTCATCAACAATACCTCTTTTGTATTGTCAACATTAATGCAAAATGGCACCATAAACGGTTATAACATGTCCTCCAGAATGGGAGAGACCATGAGTAAATATATAGCATCGTTGAAAAACTCCGCATCAGCGCAGAACATAGCACTGAATATAACAAACGGAAGCTTAAGGATATATCAAAATAGCGCTTTTGCCATAAGCGCAAGCTATACTGCATTAGCATCCATAAACCAGAGCGGCAGCGTATCTACATATCCAATATATGCACACACTAGCGTGTCAGTCGCATATAAGCCTGATCTTCTAAGCATTGAAGAAGGCATGAACACTACGCTTATACCTTATTCAGGATATCCTAAGGCGCAGCTCATAGGAAACATATATGCAAAGGCAGGGAGCATATCGCCTTTCATGTTTGTATATGGCACCCCTTCATATGTATCTGGAGAACCCAAGTGCAGCGGCATATCATCAAGCGTAGAGAACGCAAACTATATACTTGTTACACCGGATGCGGCAGACATAAACCAGAGCGTATGCAATATGGGAGGGCTGATAACAAATATTACAAATACAACCACGCCGTTGAAGCCATATCTCTTGTATACAAATGCAACTGTAATAAATGATACAAGAAATTATACACATATACTGTTGAATGGGCCTGGCCTTGCATCGTATTCGTTGTCTGCTTTGAAAAATGCAATCACTAACGGATATTATTTCGCTACTAACTACACTTCTGACTATTTAGGGCAGGCTCAGGGAAGTGTTAATCAAGTATCTGATTATGGCTTAGCCTCATTAAATTTGTTGAATAGGAAGGTTGCACAGTTCAATGGTCAGAGCAGTGCAATCGCCATAGCTAACACGAATATACTCAATCCTACTAATGCAGTTACTGTTGTAGCATGGGTATATTTAAATTCATATTCCTCAAACACCCGTAATGGTGCAGGTATTATAAGCAAAAATACGCAATATGAACTTTCAGTAAATGCCTCTGGAAATGCAGTAATGGATGGACAACTTCCGATTACGCCAGTTTATTCAAATATGCAAATACCTATACACAGATGGGTTTTTCTTGCAGGAGGATTGAATAAAAGCGGCACAGCTTATGTATGTGTAGATTCAATTTGTAAGTATGCAACTGGTAGTAGTGCGGCCAGTCTCGCAACCAGTACGAGTCCCCTGTATTTAGGCAATGGAACAATATCAATTACAGCCCCATATTTAAACGGTTACATAGCAAATACTCAAGTTTATAACACATCTTTATCTTCTTCACAAATAAATCAACTTTATCGAGAGGGAATTATGAGCATTCCTGAAAGCAATGCAGGATTAGTAGCATGGTATCCGCTCAATGGCAACGCAAATGATTATAGCGGAAATGGTAATAATGGTGTTCCTACAAATGTAATATACGGTGGGCTGTCGAATTACACTTTGGACCCTTTATCACAACATACATCAAATCAAGCGTTGGCAAAGGCAGCAGCTTTTAATGGGCAAACTAGCAAGATACAAACAGGGTTATATTTTCCAACGTCCAATACCCTAAATTTCACAGTTTCAGGTTGGATAAAACCTAATGCTTTCCTACCAAATAATCCAGGAGGCATCATTGATGCCGACAATGGAAATAATGGTTGGGGTTTATATTATAGTGATAGCGGATCCTTAGACTTTTGGATACTTGGACAAGGCTATACCCAGGATATGGTTTTTGGAAATTTGCAGCCTAGGACGTGGACCTTTTTTACGATTACCTATTCGTATAATGCTTCAGCAAAGGAGTGGCTTGCAAATGGGTATATCAATGGCCTTAATGCTGATAAAAATGTACAGCGCGGAGGAATAGTAGAACCATTGCCATTTGGTTTGGAACTTGGACAAATACGTCAAAATTCTATTTATATGTATAATGGAAGTATTTCAAATATACAGATATACAATAAATCTCTGAATTCAAATGAAATAAAGAACTTATACATGAACGGGATTGTAGGTGGACCAATAAATTATACTTATCTTGTTGCGTGGTATCCACTCAATGGCAACGCGAATGATTATAGCGGAAATGGTAACAACGGTGTTCCGACGGCTGTTTCATTTAACAGTCTTTCAAATAACCCTACATCAAACCTCGTAGAGGGAGTACTTAACTGTGCAAATATAAATGCGTGCAGCAATTCAACTCTGCAAAAATTGTACCTGAATCCGTTACCGCTTGCCTATGCAGGAAAGGGCTTCATGAACGAAACAACGTCATTGGGACTGCCTTTTGGAGGAATATCTGATGTCGCAAGCTTTAATGGGCAAAGTGGCAGTTCTGTAGTGGCTAATACAGGTTCTCTATTGTTATCAAGTGATACTGCGACGATGGCAGTTTGGATAAACTGGAATTCAGGACAACATTTCACAGGTAGTTGTTGTGGTTTTAGACAAGAAGTTTTAGGTGCTGATTCGTCTTCAAACAACGAGGTAAATCCAATAATTGCAGTTAATGATAGTGGCACTAATGAAGCAGAAACTTGGGTTTGTACATCGAATGGATGTTGGCCTGAAGCACAATCTCCAGCAAATGCAATTCAAAAAAACAAATGGTATTTTCTCGTAAGCAGATATAATGGCACAGACTTAAGCTTGTGGATAAATAGCAAACAGGTAGCAGAAACAGCAGCAAGTGGAAATCTGCTTGCGCAGGGATCTGGAAATTATGCTTATATAGGTAGTAGGGGCAACGGAGGATCGTTCTTCAACGGTTCTATCGCTGACGCACAGATTTATAATATAGCATTATCTTCCGCACAGATACATGATTTATACCTTAACAATACGGTAAGCGGCGCAACTCCAGTAGCATATTGGCCGCTGAGCACAGGCTTGAACGGCCTGCTCAATCAAACCCCCGATGTAATAAATGGCAATACAGGATATCTTTACTCTGGAAGCGGTCAATGCACGGTAGCAGAAGTCGCAGATGGAACATGCGGCGTCGAATATGCGCAACCGTAAATCATTCTCTTGTGTTAGAAATGGT
>JAKBRJ010000016.1 GCA_021834785.1 Microcaldota archaeon | reverse complement strand
TGTAGATATGGCAGTCTATTCGATAATCAAGGCGTCAGTTGGGGTTGATGTGCGCGAGGAACTTGCAGAAGAGCAGGCCAGAGTAGATTTCGTGGCTTTCACCAGGGCAAAAAACAGGCTTTACGTAGTTGCCAACACAAAAAATGAGGATTCGTACAAAATTGAGGGCTTTGAGGCAGACCAGATTGATTCCGAAGAAGAGGAAGAGCCAAAAACCACGAAGTACGATGAGGCTTATTCATTGTTCGTCAATAGAAGGTTCAAGGAAGCCAAAAAAGCGATAAGCCATAAAGAGGAATGGCTCCTGCCAATGATAAACGATTATTTTACTGCTGAAAGGGACCTATCATATTCTATGGTAGAAAGCGCTGGCGATCCATACTCGTTCCTCAAGGAAAAGATTCTCAGCATATCAGAGCTGCATACTGGGCCGATAAACAAGGGCCTTAGGGCGCACGAGATTGCAAAGATGCTTTATGAGGGTACTTTGGATGAGGGAACACTTACGGAAGATGAAAAACGGTATCTTGAAAACATAAAGGCAGTAGGCTCAGAGCTCAGGGAAAGGACAAAGACCCTGCAGGCAGGCGCTGAGGTTAAGATAAACGCTGCGCTAAAAGACATCTATAAAGGATTTGACGGAAACACTGGATTCAAGGCGTTCCTAGATGCGGTGTATGAGTCAAGTTCGGACAAGGATAAGAAATACGTAATACTGGACTATAAGACGGACAAGGATGATGGCAAAGCATCAGACCATAGGAGGCAGCTGGCAGTGTACAAAAGGCTGTTCGCCGCAAGCAAAGGCATAGATGAGAAGAACGTTTCGATAGCCATCGGGTTCATAGGGCTTAGAGGCAAGATAAATACCGGCAGGCTCGAGCACAAGCTCGACCTTTCCCAAGAGAAGGCTGTGCAGATGAAAACGTTTGAAAGGCACCTTGAAAGATTTCTATCTTACAAAAGAGACCCGATAGAGTTTGCAAAGGCTGTTCTGGAAACTAAGAGCGATGAGCCCCTTTTCGGCAACATAAAAAAGCAGCTTGAAGAAGAAATTAAGAACAAGAAATAAGAAGGAAGGGTTCCCATTACGCCTCCTGCCGAATGCGTGGGTTATGGCGCCGCAGAAGGTTACGTCATCAGTCAAACAACACGCAATACCTTTAATAAACTAGCCACTAAGTCAAAGAACGTGATATCTATGGACACAAAAAGTATCTGGATAGCGTCTGCATACAATGAGAAATCAAAGGAAGCAGACCTAGAAAAGATATCATCAGTAAGCAGTTGTTTTGGCTGTGAGAATACCTGCAGCTCAAAATAATTAGCTTTGGCGTCGGAAGGTGCAGTGGGCATTATTATATTGCTGCCTCCTGCAATCCGCGCCTTCTAATAAAAAGTGGCTTTAATGGATATTTCTGGAATCGAGGAAGCAGTAAAGTTATACGGTACAATTGCAGGAATGCTCTCTCCAACTGGGCGAGGACGGTTTTTTATAAGAGATGATATTACCAGAATCATTTTTTATTCTAGTGCCATAGAAGGCAATAAACTTGACGAATCCGAAGCCCTTATGCTCATAAACGGCGATCTTGAGGTAGGAAGTGGAAGGCTTACCGATTACATTGAGCTGCTAAATCACAAAGATGTTTACAACCGCATCGCGCAAATAGGCGATAATGAAATTACTTTGGATGACATCATAGAGCTGAGAAAACAGCTTTTTTCTAATGTGCTGAACAATCTGTATTACGGCCTTAGAAGATCCATGACATCTGTGGAAGACTACATCACGGAAAGCGCGTCTAAACTACCAAAGGAAATGGATGAACTAATAGGGATTCTGAATAGGAAGCCATCAAATGCATCAGATGCATTTTCAAATGCTGTGGAATTTCACCTTCTTTTTGTAGACAAGCATCCGTTTGAAGACGGAAACGGGAGAACTGTCAGGTTGCTGATGAACTGGTATCTGATCAAAAACGGGCTTGCGCCAATAACAGTGACCAGAGAAGATAAGAAGGAATACTTCAATAGCATAAGCCCTTTCCATTTCTGCGGTTATACTGATGCGTTTGCATCATTTATGCTTTATTCGGCACTGAAGACAGCGGGAATCCCAGTTGCAAAGTTCTCCGAAGGAATCGAAAAGGAAAGCATGATAAAGGATTTCCTTTCAATGTTTGACGGAAAGATTGATGAGGCTTCACTGTCCGGAAAGGTTTCATCCTATTATTCTTCTGGAAGCAAGAGGCAAAAGCTTGGCGCCATATGGATTGCAGGCCACTTAAATGTTCAATCTCCCGAGCTTTCCGTTGCAGTCCAGGAAGATGACCCAGAAATCGTATCCATGGCATTGCTGGCAATGCAGAATAGGGCTTTAAACGGGTTTGAAAAAAGCATTGAAGAACTGGATAAGTTTACCGAAAGAATAAGAGAACTGGCAATAGCCGGCAGAGAAGAGCGTGAGCAACTGCTTGCTATAAGCCTTTTGGGCAAAATAAGCGCACTAGATAACGATACTGTACGTAAGATAATTGAAGGGCAGAAGGATTACCGGATAATAGCCCAGACATTCAATGCGCTTAGGTATAACCAGACCAACCCAGATTCTGTTGCTTTACTGGAGAAATATTTAAGCAGCAGCAACTCTGATCTTGCTGAAAATGCCTATGCTGCGCTTATAGCCAATGCCCCGGTTCCGCTTATCGAAAAGCACCTAGAAGGCATTTGCAATGAAGAGGAAGTGGTAAAGGACGAAATAATAAAATGGCTTAGCAGAATAAGAAAAAAAGCAGGACAGGACAAAATCAGCGCCATGAATTTAGACGGCATAGCAAAAATGCTCGGAAATGCAGCCATTAAGGACGACCGTATAAGAATGCTGCTCTTGGGTCAGTTATCCACTGTTGACGGCCTGAATTCAGAGTATCTGGACGTGCTGAAACGCATCCTTAAAGATACATCATCCAATGACGTTGAAAAATCATATGCGGCATATTGCATAGGCATCAACAAGGGATACGACTACCTGCATTCGGAAACTGGAATAGGAATCCAAAGTACAAATGGGCAGCTTTTGAACATGTCCGCTTTTATTGCGCTGACGAACGGTAAAGCCAAAGAGAAAGAGATATTAGATGCACTTGATATCAAGCAGAATTCGGTAAACATTGTTGATGCAATAAGCATGAAGAACATGCTTGAAAAAAACAGATTCGGGACAGATTTTTTATTGCTGTGCGAGAAAAACTTTTCCGCATGGAACAGTATGCGGACAGGGAATTGACTACGGAAGCTTTAATGTCATTGAGGGAAAGGATAGGCATGGCCATATCGTCTGAAAAACGTGGCATGCCCCTCTTAAGGGTAGATAAAGACAAAAACAGGCGCAAAATATGAAACAAATAAGTCTAGTGAATCTGGGAGAGATCCGTAAGACCTCTGCAAAGAATTTCCCACGCAAGATAAATCCGCAGCTTTATTTTTTCAATCTTGGCGAAGACAGCATCTGTGCGTATACGCCTGCGGGAAACGTTACTGCTACGCTAACAAGGGAAGAATACGAATTTGTAAGAAATAACCACATAGTAAATTCAAACATAAAAGGTATGGAGGCTCTCATAGGCTCGTTCCTGTACGATGCACCGCAGATAAATTTGAATTATTCCGAAAATGAAGTGCTTTCATTCAAACCCAATATAGATGCAACAAAAATAAAAGAGCTCTCAGTGATAGTCTCGACTGCATGCAACCTCAGGTGCAGGTACTGTTTTGCTTTTGGGGGAGAAAGCACTGAAATAGAGAAGCAGAAAAACGTCTCCGGCCTCAAGCAGGAGCTGGACCCGAATACTGCCTTATATGCGATAAACTATTTCAAGCCAGCCAGGATAACCCTGTTCGGGTGGGGGGAACCAACAATGGCTTTTTCCAACATAAAAAAGATAGTTTCTGGCATTGACACCGAAAAGACAAAAGTGGAAATAGTAACAAATGGGGTTTATTTTTCAAGGAGAGAAGAAATAGTAAAATACCTGGTCGAGCACAACATAAAAATACAAATATCGTTCGACGGTCTGCCGAAGTTCCAGGATACGAACAGGCCAATGTCCAACGGAACCGGTTCCTCGAATGAAGTGCTTAAGACAATAAACGAAATAAAGAAATATGGCAGACTTGGGGACTTGGCTACCGTAAGGGCTACAATATGTGGCGGGATGGAGGATTACATACTGGAAAGCGTTGACTATCTCCATGAACTTGGATTTGACGTAATAGGCATACAACCTGTAGAGATCAGCGGCAGGGCAGTTAATAATATAAAACCTTTGAACATGTCGCTTTTTGCACGGAATGTAGCAAAGGCCATAGCGTACGGAAAGAGGCACGGAATAAATATCAATTCGAGGGTTCTCCCTGCAAGCGACAATTGGTCCATGGCCTGCTACGGCTGCGGTTTCATGGCAGGTTATATGCTTGCTCTTGGTCCTGACAACAACTTTTACTCCTGTGACGATCCGCTTCCAATATTCAAGGTAGGCACGATTAACGGGCACGGGTCTGATTTTGAAGTAGACGTTGACTACAAAAAGGTAACTGACTTCGCAAATAAGCGTTATATACTTAATCTTGATAATTGCAGGGAATGTCCGGTAAAATGCGGCGGAGGATGTGCCAAGGAATCGTTTTCCCATTACGATAAAATGGATATTGGAGGCGAATCCGAGGAGCTATGCAACGCAAGGCGGGAGGCCCTAGCCGAATATATAAAGGCTGCAGTCCTCGAGTGAAACGGTGCGGCCAGGCCTGCTAAAGCTTTCTTGCTACTATAAAATTCGAGCCTTTGCTTTTCCATATCCTGCTCTCGTCAGCCATAACCTTAAAGCCAGCTCCTACTATTAATTTTTCAAGCTCTTCTTTGTAATAAACCCTCATATCCCAGGATTGTTTCGCTTCTTTCATTTCCTCAAGGCCTTTTTGTACTATCAGTCTCTGAAATACACGCAGCATTCCACCGTTAAGCGTGTATTTAATAAAAATGACAAGTTTCATCCCGCCAATGACCTTGGCCGTGCCTATCAGTTCGTGTTTGGGCAGTTCATTTTCGGCAAATTTTCTATCCAATATATCGAATATGTAAACCCCATTGGGGTTGAGGTGCTTATGTATGTTTAAAAGCATTTCTCGAAATTCGTGTGTGCTTAGGTGGCCTATCGAATTATACATTGATATGGCCGCGTCAAATTGGCCCAAGTTTATAGAGCACATATTGCCAACATGAAAGCGTATTTTTAGATTTGATAACGTTGCCTTTTTTTTAGCAAATCCAAGCATTTTTGCATTTATGTCATTGGCAGTTACCTCATAACCCTTTCTTGCCAAAAAAATGCTTTGCTTTCCAGTTCCAGCACTCATGTCTAAAACAGTATTAGATCCATTTCGTTTTAAGATAACATCTATAGCATTTTCCATGCTTTCATCATTAGATTCTACAGTATCATAATAATCGGCTATTGCATCATAATCTAACTTTTTCATTGCAACACTTCTCTTGTTGCTACAACATAAAACTTTAAAAATAAATCCATTTAGCCTTCTACGAAAATGCAGGAAGGAGAGTTAGAGAGAACGCAGAATGAAGTTCTAGCACCTGCTAATACGAAAGTTTTTATTAACTGGACTGCATACTAATTTTGATCAATATGCTGAAACTGCTTGATCTCAATATAGCTCTTTATAACGACTGGGATACACGCATGCCCAAAATAGTAGATTTCATTAAAGAGCAGAAACCCGACATTGTCACACTCGAAGAAGTAATGGATGACGCGAAGTACAACAGGTATGGCGATAATCAAGCCAAGCAGATTGCCAGGGCAACAGGCCTAAGCCATTGTGCCTTCTATTTGTCGGGTAATCTGCAAAGAGAAAGCCCACAATGGGTGGGAGACAGGAGAGCTAGGGCAGGGGATGCAATACTATCTAGGTATGCTCTTACAGATATAGTGAAAAGGAGGCTGAAGCGCCGTCAGGATGACAAGCATTACCGCGGCGTAATGAAAGCAAGGATAATGTCTAAGCCACCCATGGACTTAATTGTTGTACACTTCTCAAACAATGACGTTTTCAGTAAGCTCCATATGACTGAAGTATTAGAATATATTAAAAGAGTAAATATCAAACCAATAATAGTTGGGGACTTCAACATGTACCCTGAAAACATATTGCCGATGGTTCCAAAGGATTACACGCTTTCATATGCTTTGAAGAAATATGTCTCCTTTCCGTCTGAAGGCAATACCTTCGATTACATAATGCTTCCTAAAGGTCTGAAATTCAAAAGCCTGGAATGCATAAATAGGGGCCTCTCTGATCACAGTTCTCTTGTCGCGGAAATAGTGTGAAAGCCAAAACAGAAAAATAGGGCAATAAGTCGCTTCATCGTACATGTAGTATCCTAGCTATCTGAGCTCAATGCTTGAACCTGTAAAAACTTATATCCCCAGTATCACTGCGCCAGAAACAACAGCTATTATTCCAAGCAATTGAATCAGGCTCAGTTTTTCCTTGTAGACGAAGTGCGCAATTACTGCTATTATTATAGGTGTCGTATTAGATATTGGTGCACTTAGGGCAAGATCCTTGAAATATATCAGTAGCGAGTATATCGCATTCCCGGATCCTGAAAAAAGCCCTGCAGTTATGCCTATAGGTACATCCTTTTTGCTTTGTGCTGTGTCAGGTTTTTGGCTCTTCCTACGGGCTAACAGTATAAGGCAAACCAATGCCAGAACAGCCATAAAGCTTATCAAGTTGGGCAATATGTGGTTTTGAGTGACTGATATTGGATACGTTAAGAAGATCCAGCCAAAAGCCCAAAAAACCTGAGCGGCGATTGCAGGCAAAAGGCCATGGTTAAATTTTGCTTTTTCGATAGAGACTGCGAACGTGCCAAGTGCTATGATGATTATCCCGAATATATCCTTAGGGCTTACTGCTTCGCCAAGCACTAGGACGCCATAAAGAAACAATATCACTACTTGTATTTCTATTGTTGAATAGGTGTTTGAGGCTTGCTGCTTTTCGAGGGATTTGTAGAACAGGATATAACCGAAGCCAGTTATTACGCCACTCACCAAACTTAGTTCGGCAGCGAAAGGGGTTATGTTCAGATTGCCCAAAAATAATACAACTATAGAAAGGACTATTACGTTTCCAACGCCTACCAGTGCGGTTGCAAAAAGATTCCCTAACCTGGAGGATATCCTTTTTATTATTATTCCGGAAATGGACCACAGCACTGCGGTAAGACCGGCAAGATACAGGTAAAACATACAATCGCGCAGTATGTGGAATTTCTGGCTTCATAAAAATTATGGCACAAGTGCCTAAATACATTTGCGCAGGCACGATGAGAGACCCTCAGAGCATCGCAGGGCACTCCACATATCAATGCATAATAGCTTCTATGAACAGTGCCTCTGAGGGGATTGCAGGACCTAAATACTTTGGATGAAAGCGACAGCAAAGATTAAAACGAATAGCATATATAAGTATGAACAGATGGTACAAAATGCAAGGAAATCTGCATCGCTTATAAGTGGTAGGATGTCACAGAAAAATAATTTTGATCCGGTTAATGAAATAAAGGTCAGGCGCGCAACAAGATCCGACGTAAAAATTCTTGTACCTTTTGCAAAGAAGGAGATTCTTAAGGCCTCTCATTACAGCAGCGTAGCAAGGCAGACCTATTCGTCGCATGTATCTTTAGCTTACATGCTCGGCATAGTGAAAGGAGGGGGCTTTGCGGTCCTGGCGCTAAAGGGTGCCGAGCTTGTGGGATGTCTTTGGACTTCCTTTGATTCTGCAGATAGGTCTATAATGACGTTTGAATGGGTTCTTGTCAATAAGCGCTATAAAAAGCAGGGAATAGCCAAGCGCATGCACAATTTTGCAGAGAAACTGGCAATAAGCCATGGTGTTAGGAAAATCTGGGGCGATTCTAGGGCCAGCAACTACCAGGCCATTGCGCTCGAGGCAAACTTCGGTGCGCGGAGAATAGGAAAGCTCGAAAAGCACTGGTTCGGTCAGGATTACATACTTTGGGAAAAGCAGCTAAAGTAAAGCATGCACTTAGGCTTACATAGATAAAGTAGCTCTGGAAAAAAGATTGTAAAAAACATTGGCATAGTATACCTGGCTGCGCCAATAAAGCGCATCCCCTTTACAGACGATAAAGCCTTTTATATTTTGCACCATGTATAATCATAGCCCTGCCAAATATAACTTAACCGGGATATCATGCTTGAAACCCTTGCAATAGTTCCATATCACCCGTTTCTGAGCCGTAAATACAGCTATGGGTCTCTTCTGAAACGTCTAATCTATCTAGACTATGCTGATATGAAAGGCATAACAAAAGAGGAGGAGGGGACTCAGGAGAATTGGGTGCCGGTTTTCGAGAAAAGCCCGTATTCGTCAAGGTATCTTGTAGACGCAAACCTGAACATACTTGGCTATTGGCACTTCGTAGCTCTGGAAGAAGAACTGTTTAAAAAAGCAAGGAAGGGCCTTATGGTTGATAACGAAATAACTGCAGATAAGATATACTCTCTAGAGAGGAAAGGCAGGTACAAGATGTATTTCGTCGAGACAGTAACGCATCCCGATATAACCGATACAGATGCCGCAGCGATGCTTGATGAATCTTTCTACGATGCTGTCTATGATTTTGCAAGAAGCGGTGTCTTTTTTACCGAAAGGATAACGAATGCCATTACTCAGGTAGCAGTCAAAAGGGCTACAGACTTCGGGATGAAGTTCGTTGCCAAAAACATCTACAGGGGCAGCGTCTACTCTATAAAAATGACCGATTTTCTGCTCAGGAACGCGAGCAGAAGGATAGATCTCTTTAGGCTTTATTCAAACGAAATGCACTACAGGCGCAAAACGCACAACAGACGTATTTGATTTACTGGCACTGGCTCTTGCTATTTGATTTTGTCTGAATAAAATCTATCACGAGAAGAGCCTTTATTCATATATTTAAAGCTTTCATCTAATAAAAACATATAAATATCTGAAAAAACAATATTATTATTGGTGTAAGCATGGTGGAAATAACCAAAGAAAAAACCGAATTTAGTAGCCAGACAAGGACCACTTTCCTGAAAGAGGTCTACAAGTTGATGCAGAAGTATAACGTTGTAGAATATCCCGTTATACTAAAGGGCATGCAGGGCATAATAGATACATTCAATGAGGCATTTAACGGAAGAAGTATTTATGAGGGCCCAAAAGGCGGCTATAATCAGGTTATACGTAAGATATACGAAGCCCAAGATATTGCAGACTCATACAGCATATATGGTTTGTACGGCCTTGTATATAGGATAGGGGATTATAGATATGAATCCTCGCTCATAAACAAGTTCCTAGCAGTACAAGAGACTGACAGGGCGCTGGCAAGGAAAATGAAGCTTAAAGAAATGGTTAGGAAAGAGCTCGAAGAGATTGATAACACCAAAACAAAGAAACTGCTAAGGAAGGCCTCCAAGACAAGCGTTTCAAACTGAGCAAGACATTGCTTAGGGGTGTGAAGCCAAAAACCAATAATTGCGGGCTTCTGGACTGCATCGGAGCAGTCCATCTATTCTTTTATATTATTTTTCATATTTTCATAAAATCTGAGGTAGATTGCATGATGCTAATAAAAACTAGGATAGGCCCAAGCAGGATACATGGCATAGGGCTTTTTGCAGACCAATATATAAAAAAAGGGACTGCGATATGGAGATTTACCCCAGGATTTGATCTCAAGTTCACTGAGGATCAAGTCAAGTGCCTGCCGTGGAAGGTGAGAAAGTACCTCATGAAATACAGCTGGAAAAGTGACAAGAGCCACATGGTGTGCTTTGCGTCTGATGACGGAAAATACTTCAATCATTCTGACAACCCAAATTCTCTCAGCGCATACTATGACGATGAGGAAGAGGTAGTCACCAAGGCAGTAAGGGACATACAGAAAGGCGAAGAGATCACAGACAACTACAGGTCCTTCGAAAGCGCCTTTAGAAAACCCAGGAACTATAAATAATTGATTTAACAAGGTTCGGCAAGGCTTAAGGTGCATATTGCAATATTCAGATACTGGCATGTGAATTCTAACTGCCAAACGTTGTCAGTTCTATCAGGATGGGTAATTAATATATTGTTTATTTACTCATCAAAACCGTGGGAGAATGCATAAGAAGCAGTTCGAAACCGAAATGAGGATAAGAGTAAAGAACGCGGAAAGCCTAAAAAGAAGGCTTGAATCCATGGGTGCGAAGCTCACATCCGTTAAAAGGTATTCGGATTACCAATTTACTTTGGAAAGCAGAGACTTCTGGGACAGTGTGGAGGCTTTGCGTATACGAATCGTGGACGGAAGCGAAGGCGGCACTCTTACTTACAAGCCGTCTGGTAAAAAAAGGCAGAAGTACATGCAAGTTAGAGAATATGAGACCCATATAGATAATCCTGGAGCAGTAATGGGAATGTTCAAATTTCTAGGCATAAAACCGCTTGAGTACGTACCATTGACAAGGAAAACTAGATACAAATACAAGTTGGGCGACTTCAACATGGATTTGGATAGGTATCCGAAGGTGGGCTACTTCCTTGATATAGAGCTGGTAAGTCAAAAGAAGAGCAGGAAGGACGTAGAAAGGGTAAAGGAGATGGTAAAAAGGCTGGGCTTCACGGAGAAGGACATACAGCCAACTTCGGTAGGTTTCTTATTGAGAGAGCTTGCGATAAAGGCAAATTCAGGCACAGTGAAAAGGCCCGGATAACTACTTTTAAAACTACAAGCGCTCAGAAAGTAGCCTGAGCTCCAGAAGAAGGCAATATTATAAGCTATGTGCGTCCCTTGAAAACGGTATCGTTGTACCAAAGATTTCCAGTGCTGCTATTTATTTTCTGTTGCTTCTGCCTGTTGGTTGTCCTTCTTTTTCCTTCCGAAGAGGCCTCCAAAAAGCTGGCCGGTTGAAACCTTTGGAACCGGATCTGAAGCTCGAAGAACCTTTACCTTGTCGCCAAGAAACTTGTTCACAATCTCTGCATAGCTGTTGAAAGTATTGTCATCAAGGGCATAGGGCTGATATCCTATTGACGGTCTTGACATGCCCATCAGCATGAATTCGTAGCTCTTCCCGGAAGCCGTTACCAGCAGGATTCTCGACTCGGTTTGCGTCAGTTTCGAATTCCTGCTTTGGATCAGCATACCCTTCAATATGTCGCTGTAGGCTATAGCGAAGTTGCTTTGATCTGATGAGAGCAGTTTATCGGGGTCCACCTTGAAGAAATCTCCAAGCTTTGGTGCATTCTCAGAGATAAGCGTGTTGCCTACATTTGGCTTGTTGGGGTAATTCATGTCGTTGAACGAGAACATGTTTTTTACCTCCAGGCCGGCAACTTCCTTGGCATCATTGGTGACTGCGGCGATGATCCTGTTTTCCGTAAATGCCAGGAGATAGACAAGCATCCCTTTGTGCAGTTTGAGCGATAAGTACCTGACGTTTGGTATGTAAGCCTCTATTTTTCCCATGCTACCACTTGCATACTACAAATCACTCCATGTTTTTATGCCTTTCTATCTCAAAGGCAATAGCGTTAGGATTTACACTGCAAGTGCAAGTTACGTATTTGGCCATCGCTACCAATGCCATAATTTATATTTATAATGCATATCCCGATTATGACCGACACGAGGATTATACAGATAAGCCCACCACAAAGGCTTAGGAGAAAGATTATTGCAATAATAAGTGATTTTGCCAACAGATATAGGGTTTACCGTGACGTCAGCAGGAAAACCCCCATATTACCCTGCTTTACATTTCCTGAGACGCGTACCCGCACGATTCTCTTCTGGATAGGATAGGGAAGATAGTAAAAGATGTAAAGCCATTCAAAGTATGCATCGACGGGGTATCTGCGTTCGACGAACCAAACAGGAACGAAGGCCCAATGCAAAAGCGCCATAATTATGTGATATACCTACGCGTGGTTGAGAATCGTGATATATCATTGTTGCATAGAAAGCTGGTTGCAGGTTTTGGCGAGGACAAGATACATCAAAGGAAATTCGTACCGCATATAACGATATCCCACAAGGATTTGGACAAGAGGGGGTTTTGAAAAGGCTCTCCGTGAATACAGGTCGTTCCACTTCAAGCACAATTTTATAGTCAAAGGGGTATACCTGTACGCTTATGCTTAAGGTTCGAAACCCAGTAGCAGATATATAAAATTTGGTTCGGTCAGACAAACAAGCTTACATTCAAAAAAATATCGGAAGGTAGGATTGCATACCTTAGGAGAAGCAGCCCGAGTGAATCTGCTAGCGGACCGTAAAGCACATGAAAATATATTTTTACATGTTGCGATACTGGCATGTGATAAACACGGGAATTCGCTCCTGATAACGAAAAGATGCGCAGTGAAGTGGATATGCGGAAGGGTATTAAATTTGGCTGCTTTAAATTTGACTGTATGGAAGTGATAAGGGCGAAGCGGGGCGACAGGCATATTGCGGATGCGCTGAAGATAGCGCAAGGCCTCAAAGAATGGTTCAACAAGAACGGGCTGAAGAGCATTGAGACCGACCTTTTCTTCAACAATGTGGCTGTGGCTGTAGACGGAAATGAAACTCTCGGCTTCGCATGCTATAGCTCCTATGACGGCATAATGCAACTGGTCTGGATGGCAGTTGAAAGAAACCACCAGGGAATGGGCATAGGCACTGCGCTTCTCAAATGGGTGGAGGATGAGGCAAGGAGCCATGGCCTGACGCTCATACAGGTAGAGACACTGCCTGAAGAGGACAGCTACGAGCCCTACAAGCTGACAAGGAAGTTCTATTACGACAACGGATTCGTAAGGATTGCATACAAGAAAGCGAGGCTGGAGGGCTGGGACGACCAGGTAGTTCTGGAAAAGAGATTATAAGAGGCATTGGCATAGTGCGTCTAGCTGTACCTGTAACGCACATGCCCGTTACAAACATATAATGCCTGATTCCCTACTAATTGCTTAATTTCCCATCAGCTAGGGGCTTCACAACCTATAAATATCTTGGAGAAACATGGCCTTTGATTTAATGCCGAGCATCACAAAGAGCAATGACAAATCTGCATTGAAGGTGACAGCCCGCGTGCTCTCCCATGGCGATTTTGCGCTCGTTTCTGGCGCGGGTGGCAAGGAGAGCACAGACGTCTTCATATCAGTTAACCGCGCAGAAGCACCAGCGCTCCTTTATCTAATGGCCAAGGGTTCAGGACTTATAAATGTGAATGCAGACTCAATGCTGGCTAATCAGGAGGCCGGCGCAGCAGTCAATTCGCTGGTCATGGCCATGACGTCTATGGCCGGGTGGCTGTCCAAGGACTGGAACCTTCTGCGCAGTGCCGACGCACAAGAAGCCAGGATGCTTGCGCAGTCTAAGGCGCTTCGCACTGCAGCGGATTTCTCGATGTACGAAGCGATTAGAGCTATCCGGTCCCTTCGCCTTTCTGAGGAGCAATCAGTATGCATAGGGGGTCTGTACGGTGCGGCCAGGGGCTTAGGCTTAATAGTTGCAGAATGCAAAGGCGTTGTGTACATCGCTCGGGGAGCAGACGTAATCGTGATGGACAGACTGCAGGTTCTGGAATCCATGAGGCTCTGGTTCAATTGCGTAGATTCGAGCATGTATCAACCTTTGCTCAAGGCTGCAGAGTCTTCCCCACATGCAAGCAATGACATGCGCTGAATAGGAGAAATGTCACCAGTCTTTGAGCTTAATGCACGTAAAAGCACATCACTGCATAATTTGTTCCTTATAATAAAAAGATATTGGGGAAAAATTTCGATGCATGGTTTAGGTTCATATTTCTATCGGCAGCTTTATTCCCTCTAAACTTTCCAGTTTTATGCCTCCTTTATTTAATGCTCTGTTGCGCTCTATCCTCTTTGCAAAGTCTGGATCGGCTTCGCTTACTCTCAAAAGCTTTCCATCCTTCAAAAAGAATGGATCAATATATCTGAATTTCGAATACATAACTACTTTAGGGTCCTTTTCCGCAAGTTCATATTTAATCTCGCTTTTATGGCTTGCCAGATATTCCAAAAGTGTGTTCACTTGCTCTATTCCAGTATTTTCAAGCTTTTTCAGAAACTCTGCATCCGTAAGGTCAAAATCAGATTTTGAAACAATGCCATTTTTCATTGCTATTTTTATAGCTGAACTGAATATGTACCATCTTATACCCAGGTCTGCCCTGTGCGGATTTTCCGGAACTTCTGGGACTCGCCTTTCGTGCCTGATGGCAAAGTCCTTTGCGATATCTTTTTCTTTGAATGCGAGGTATCCTTCGTGTGCAATTAGGGATTCCAGAGTTATTCTTACTGCTTCAGAACCTTCTTCCTCTGCCCAAAGCCTAGCCGTGCTGTCGAACCTGTCTGCACATAGATAAGGCTGTTCCCTCTCAAGCAGGCCGAAATTTTTAGGATCCGATATCTTTTCTGAATCCATCCCGTTTGATTTGAGTATCTCATATAGCTCAGTGCCCTTTCCGAAAAATCTCGAGTGTATGCTATCCTGGTAATCTTCTTTGACGCCATTGCCTATAACATAATCCGCCATGTGAGAAAAGGCAGTATGTGAAACATCATGAAGGAGCCCTGCTACTTGCTCTTCGAGACTGGCATCCACTTTTCTCAGTGCGAGCATGACACCTGCTGAATGGTCGAACCTGGAATAATCGACTTCAAAATCTGCTATGTATTTTTTGGGCACTCCCTGATTGCATATTGCCTTTATCCTTTGCATCGGTTTTGATTCGACCAATTCCTTAATCACTGGCTCGTCTACGTCTACGCTCCCATGCACTACGTCCTTGAATATCATATTGCCACCCTATATCTGCATTTAGCTATATGAGAATAAAATATTAAATCTTCTTTTGGATATTACGAATTATATTTTATGGCATTGCAAAGAAATATCAAATAAAAGAAGAGCAAAAAGTTCAAAAAGAGCTGAATTTGGATTAACGCAGATAGTTTTAGAATTTCTATGAAAAATGTCAGACCATAATTCTTTTATATGTATACATACATTATACATATGTGTTGCGATGGCCAGACAGATATCTGTT
>JAKBRJ010000046.1 GCA_021834785.1 Microcaldota archaeon | reverse complement strand
CTATTCCGGAACTGCAACATCCACTTCGGTAACGCTTAACAATCCGATAAACGAAACTGCAGTATTCCAGAGCACAACGACATCTACATCAACAACATCAACATCAACGACCACTTCCACCACATCAACGAGTACAACCACATCAACAACGTCCACATCCACAAGCACAACATCAACATCTACTACGACGTCAACATCAACCACCACATCCACGTCAACGACTTCAACATCGACAACCTCAACGTCAACAACTACATCCACAACTTCTACCAGCACCAGTACAACATCAACATCTACGACTTCGACTAGCACAACAACATCAACGAGTACAACCACTTCTACTTCAACAACTACGTCGACTTCGACATCTACAACGTCAACTAGCACTACGACGATATTAAGCTGCACTTCTGGAAGTTATGCTAGTGGACCTGAATGCGACCCATATGACTGCGGACACCTAGGTGCTGATTGCTTTACAGTTTATTCCTGTACAACCGGCAGTGAAACAGGATGTTCAGATACCAGCAGCAATGACTGCAGCCCGTCCGGATGCGCCATTGATGGAACCACATCCACAACGACTAGCACTACATCCACTTCCACCAGTACAACTTCAGTCACAGGAGGCGGCGGCGGTTGTGTATCTGGCAATGATACCATTTTAGCATTTAACGGCACGTATGTTACAGTTTCGAATCTCAAAATTGGCGAAGTTGTCTACGGATATAACACATTCGGCATGAAGCTGACAAAGGAACGCATAACATACATAACAGAATCCTACTCGCAATTCCTTGAAATGATAAACGGAAAGATAGGTGTTACGCCTTCAGATCAGCCGATGTACGTTAGAAACGGGACATACACAGGATGGGTTAAAAATCCAAGTGTAATAAAACCTGGCTGGAGCATTTATGATCCTTACAATATGAGCTGGGTATCTGTTAGGAATGTCACTTACTTGACAGGCGCTTATCCGGTTTACAACATTTATACAAACGGCACAAATGATTACATAGTAAATGGTGCATTAACCGATATTAAAACAGCATGAGTGGTCGTTTTGAAATATTCGAATTACCGAGTCGACGATGTGGAAATTGGTAATGACAATAATAACACTAACCAGTCAGGTATGCAAGCTGCAGACAATATGCCGCAGAAAGAGCCATACGATGACAAATCCACTTACCTAGGAATTAAAGAGCCGGAATCCAATAGCGGAAAGCTAAAACACTACTTGGCTGCCACAGCGCTTGTCGTTATATTGCTTTTGTTGATAATACTTGTTCTCCATAATTTTGGCATATATTTGCCATTGCAACATATTACAAACGCCACAACTTCAAGCCCTATATCAATAAACGAATCCAGCACATACTTAGGCAATTTCTCGTTCAATACGAAATTGAAAAATCTCGGCACCTTCGTATACCGTGACACTTATTGCAATTATACGGAGTATTTTGTAGATTATGCACAGAAAGGAGTACCTGTGCCCCCAGGTGCCATAAATTTCTCAACGCTTAATACGTCAGAGCCGATATTTGTGTCATTCGGAGTAGAAAATATAAATGGTTCATTGGGCAGATATTTATCGATAATAAATGGAACCGGAGGGTATTGCCAGAAAATCTTTTCAGAAATATCAAAAAATTCGCTTTATTCAAAAAGCAGCGCCAAGATAGATGGGATTAATGCATACATTATGAATTTCTCGAATTTCACAAATGCGGGGCTCAACCTGACACAGACTTATTATATAGGGCCTAAGCCGAATTTAGAATGGCAGATAACTAAAGTCGTTTACAAAAACGTCGCCCTGGTAACGTCTGTATGGTGGTTTGAGGGCAAAGCAAACAATACGGCATTATATAATTATTCTTCCAATTTTTATAGCCGCTTTATATCGGAAGCTGCAAAATAGTAAGAGGTAACGGGCAATGCAGGCAAAGAGTTACAAAACAGAGAAATTAGCTTATGCGTTGGTATTAGCTGTAATTTTTTTGACTGCTGCATACTTTGGGCTTGTTAATGTTTCAGCAGGAAGAGGAGCAGTTAAAAACAATACGCTTTTTAGCACTACTGGCCTTGTGGATACGCTAAATTTGGTCGGAAGCAGGTATTTTGATTATTACGGGTATATGGTTTTTGGCAACGTTTCTTACAGCAAGCTGCCAGATTACGGAGTTGGCAATATCACAGGTTTCGATGGCATTGACGTACTTGGCGATGTTTCACTTGGCAAGTCCATAACGGCTTTTGTATTTAAAAATTCTTCGCTGGCATTTTCGGAATTCGAAAATGATTCTTATATAAACAGCTTCTATGGGTATGAAGTCGCGAATTACAGCGTCAACATATCTAGCGTTTCTTATAAGGGAATAAGGCTAAAGATACTCAGCATGAACATGCATTTCCCAAACGGCATAAATTACAAAAAATATGGAGTTGCATTTTATCTTGGAAATGGGCTTTTCATGTGCAGCAGTGGAAACGAATCATTTTGTGAGACCTCGTCAGAATATCTGATAGATAAATTGTTGTACAGTTACAAGGCGAATTATTGATCTTAGGATACTTTTAAATCTGTTTGCATGCAATTTTTATGTGGATGAGGAAATAAGGCATTTTGGTGATTTTGCGGATAGATGGACTACCGTGCTTGCTATTTTGGCTATAATGGTAGTTTTGGCGGTTTTTGTTTTGGTCATAACTTTGCCTTCGAAGCCCAATAGCAGTATCACTACATCGATATCTAATGGGGCCACAACAGTTTCGACGATTTCATCGACTACCACAGCGAATTTGGAAAGGCTCAGCATTGCGAATTACAGCTACAATAGCGAAGTGGGCCTGTTCAGCGGCAG
>JAKBRJ010000015.1 GCA_021834785.1 Microcaldota archaeon | reverse complement strand
CGATTGCACCTTATAAATATGACTCTTCCAAAGCTATATTGCCTAAATAGATATATAAACTTTATCTACCTGCTTTGCACGTATACGGCATTCACGTTTTATCTGGTCGAGCGGGATGTCATGGACCACTTGCAATCTTTGAGGTTCAACAGGAACCGAAAAGTCGCGCCGAGGAACTGAGAACTGATAAAATACATAAATAGAATACAAATCTGTTTAGTGCATCATGGCGTATCCGGTGAGCCTCCAGCGCTGGCCCATGTTGCGCATCACCGCCATCTTTATGCCCTGCTCGGCGCATATGGGGTGCCTAAGGTCAAGCTCCAGCTTGCTCTTCTTTGCCTTCTTTATGTAGCCTACAACAGTAAGAGTGCCAACGCTCAGCAATAAAGGTTCGTTTTCCACAAATCCTTTTTCCTGAATGTCCTGCCTGTTGAGCGAGTGGTATGCTACGCTCATCGATGTTATAACATCTGGCAGCTTCCCTGGATATCCAACCACATTTCCTACTAATCCGTCGGCCTTTGTGAAATACGGGTCTATCTCTGTAGAGAGCCCGATGAGCCCTCCCGGGAGCGCCTTCTCAAGTTTTTCCGTACCGTTGCTTATTTCGGTTATTACTGTTATAGCCGGCTTGTAGGTCTCCTTCTTGGAATTCGATTCGGTCTTTATGCCTGGGCGAATCTCTATTTCATCCCCAACCTTGAAGCTGCCCCTGACCAGCGTGCCTCCTATTACTCCTCCCTTCATATCACCTACTGTCGCCCCTGGTCTATTGATGTCAAAAGAGCGCGCGACGTACATGAGCGGATCTGCATTCGGGTCTATCTCAGGCTTCTTCATGTTTACTATTAGCGAGAGCAGGACATCTATGTTGATGTTCCTGTTGGTCATCACAGGCACTATCGGTGCATCCTCGATGACGCTTCCCTTTATAAACTCCTTTATCTGCTTGTAGTGCTCTATTGCCTTTGCCTTTCCAACTATGTCTATCTTGCTTTGCACTACTATGACATTCTTAAGTCCGAGCAGGTTTATTATCATAAGATGCTCTTTTGTCTGCTGCATCGGGCATGCCTCATTTGCCGCTATTACAAAAAGTATGCCGTTTATTATGTTCGCGCCTGCGATGGCCGTGGCCATAAGCGTTTCGTGCCCTGGCGCATCAAGTATTGATATCCTCATGAAAGGCTCCGGTATGCCGTCGCATCCGCTGCATTTGTCATTGACAGTGTAAGCGCCAGGTCCATCGCAGTTAGGACATTTCTTTATTATTGCATCTGCATAGCCTAGCTTTATCGTCATGTTGCGCTTGAGGCTCTCACTATGCCTGTCAGTCCATACATTTGTAAGTACCCTGACAAGCGATGTCTTGCCGTGGTCTATATGGCCAAGCGTGCCTATATTCAACGAGCTCTGCTTTATATCATCCAACATATCACTTAAACATAAAGAGGATCACTCCTTCTTCTCATCCGGTTTTTTCCCCTTTTCTTTCTTCGGCATTATTTCATCTATGCTCTTATCGCCGTATTCTAGGATTGCAAGGTTCAGCTGTGCAGTATCTGGGCCAACCGAATTGCCTACCAAAGTCCTCCTCCTATGCATGCCCTTCATGCTGCCAGAGTTGCTGATCGTCTTGAGCACGCTTTTCTTTACAGTGCCCTCTATATTCGCCTGCATCGGGAAACCGCTTGTGTCTGATCCTCCGGTGATTTTCAGCGTATAGCCTGAAAGCCCTATGATCATGCCGTCTATGGTATCCCCTATCTTTTTATTGTTCAATGCAACCGCTATCTCGCTGCTTATCTCCGCCTGCGCCGTCCTTCCTGTTTTCGGATCTGAATATACTATTTTCAAAATCTCACCTTACTGCCTTCTTATTCGCATTAATATTATTAATAATATGCATGCACGGGGGCTTACCTGTACATGCTCTCAGGTTCGTCCTTGAACCTCTTTATTCTTTCAGCAAGCTCCTTAGGCACCGAAGGTTTTACCTCATTGAGCGCGTTTTCGAAATCGCTCCTTGATACTGTCTCCTTCTCCTTCCTTATCGCGCTCATGCCTGCCTCCCTGCAGATGTTCTCCAGTTCTGCGCCCGTGTATCCTTCTGTTGCCTTTGCCACTTCCTCGATATCTACATCTTTAGCCAATGGCATGCGCTTCGTATGCACCTTAAGTATCGCCTTCCTTGTCTCCATATCTGGCATAGGTATCTCTATTATCTTGTCGAACCTGCCCGGCCTGAGGAGTGCAGGATCCATTATGTCTGGCCTGTTGGTTGCAGCTATGACTATAACATTCTTAAGGTCCTGCAGCCCATCCATTTCGGTAAGCAGGGTGTCTACAATCCTCTCTGTGACCATCGAGTCCGAAGAATCGCCGCTCCTAGCGTATGCAACAGAATCTATTTCATCTATGAATATTATGCACGGCGCGGCCATCTTAGCCTTCCTAAAGACCTCGCGCACGGCCTTCTCGCTTTCGCCAACGTATTTGCTCAGGAATTCAGGACCTTTTATGGATATGAAATTCGATTCTCTTTCTGTAGCTACTGCCTTCGCCAGCATCGTTTTTCCTGTCCCTGGGGGCCCTACAAGCAATACTCCTCTTATCGGGCGTATGCCCATCTTTTCGAATGTCTCGGGCTTTTTTATGGGTAATTCAACAGCCTCTTTCAACTGCGATTTAATATCATCTAGTCCTCCTACGTCGCTCCAGTGCAGGTTTGGCCTCTCTACAAATACCTCGCGGAGCGCGCTTGGTTGTACTGTGTTAAATGCATCAACGAAATCCCCTTTGGTTACCTCAAGGCTCATGAGCAATTCGTTAGGCACAGACCTTTTGTTCAATACCTGTGGAAGTATCTTCCTGAGCGATGCCATTGCGGCTTCCCTAGCCAATGCCGTTATGTCTGCGCCAGTATATCCGTGCGTTATGTCAGCAAGCTCCTCTACGCTTACATCATTCGCCAAAGGCATGTTCCTGGTATGTATCTGCAATATCTCCTTCCTGGCATTCCTGTCTGGCACTCCTATCTCTATCTCTCTGTCGAACCTGCCCGGTCTTCTAAGTGCAGGGTCTATTGCATTCTGCCTGTTCGTAGCCCCTATGACTATGACCTGGCCCCTTGAAGCCATTCCATCCATGAGCGTAAGCAACTGGGATACCATTCTCCTTTCCACTTCGTTGGTTGCCTCCTCCCTTTTAGGCGCTATGGCGTCTATCTCATCCATGAATATTATTGTTGGCGCCTTCTCCTTAGCCTCTACGAATATGCTTCTCAGCCTCTCCTCGCTTTCTCCGACGAACTTGCTCACCAGTTCTGGGCCTGATATGTCTATGAAATTGGCATCGCTCTCGTTTGCTACTGCCTTCGCCAGCAATGTCTTGCCAGTGCCTGGCGCCCCGAACAGAAGCACGCCTTTAGGCGGTTCTATGCCCAATCTCTCGAAAAGCTCTGGGTACCTTATCGGCAGTTCTACCATCTCCCGTATCTTCTGCATCTCGTTCTTCAGCCCTCCAATGTCCTCGTAATGGACGTCGCCTATGCGTATCATTGATTCGGATACCGGTTCAGTCTTTACTACTATCTCAGTGTTCTGCGTTACCCTAACCACGCCATGGGGCACAATCTGCGCAACAACAAACCTAAAGACATATCCGAACATCGGGACCGGAACCACATCCCCTTTCACCAGCGGATGGTTTTCAAGCTTGTTTTTCGCATATCCTGCGAAATCTGGAGATATGGGCGTTCGCTGATTCTGGGGTGGTGCAAGTACTACCTTTTCTGCGTTGTTGACCTCTGCTTTTGTTACAAATACCTTATCCCCTATTCCTACTCCGAGGCTCTCTCTTGTCCATCCGTCTATCCTTATAAAATCCAGCCCTTCATCCTGCTGGTGTGCTGGCAGGGCTATTGCCGCAGTGGATCTGCGCTTGCCCTTCATCTCTATTATGTCTCCTGAAGTGAGGTTCAGCAACTTCCTGGCCTTTGAATCTATCCTTGCTATGCCCCTACCGTCATCTGTGACAAGCGCACCCGTAGTCGTAAGTTCAATCCCATTAACCAAAAAATCACCGCATGCATATAATAAAATCAGCCTGTTGGCTTTATTATATATAGAAGTTACATTTAGTAGTTTTAAATTGAAAGTTATAAATAACATACCTTAACAGAAAGGCGAAATTAAAAAATAAGAATCTTATATTAAAAACAAAAAATACAAGTTACAATCGCTTGCCGTTTCTACCTATATACATTACTCCTCTTCGTCGTCTTCTTCCTCTTCGTCGTCTTCTTCCTCTTCTTCCTCTTCGTCGTCTTCTTCCTCATCTTTTGCCATGGTATCACTCCTTAAAGCTATATAACAAATACAAATATATATAAAAACTTTTCTGAAAAATCCATTTTGCCTTATGCATATCCCAGGCAGTTGCAAAACAAGCATTCCATGCGCGCAAGAAGCTGCTTTTTTTGCGGCTGCCAGCCAGCATAATGCGGCACCCCTTCAAATAAATTACGCAATATATTTATTTCTATGCCTTGCATAAATAAAGTGCAACTTTCGTTGCTGTTTACATAAAGGTATGCTCTAAAATCTAGAATGCCCGTCGGTATAAAGGTATATATATTAGAACGGCATATAATGGGTTGAGCTATTATTGTTATTATTAATTCATATTAAATAAGGTGAAACAAATGGCAGAAAAACCACATCTGAACCTAATCTTTATAGGACACGTTGACCACGGAAAATCAACGACTGTAGGCAGATTGCTTTACGAAACTGGAGCAGTGACGGACAGGGATCTGGCTAGATACAAGGAAATTACACAGCAGCTTAACAGATCAACGTTCGAATTTGCATTCGTAATGGATCAGCTGAAGGAGGAGCGAGAGAGAGGAATAACCATAGACATAATGCACAGGGATTTTCAGACCCCTAAGTACTATTTCACAATCATAGATGCACCAGGGCACAGGGACTTCGTAAAGAACATGATTACCGGAGCAAGCCAAGCGGATGCCGCGGTTCTTGTTGTAAGCGCAGTCGATGGAGTGCAGTCGCAAACGAGAGAGCATGCCATATTGGCAAACGTGCTGGGCATAGGCCAGATAATTGTAGGCGTAAACAAGATGGACGCTGCAAATTTTGAGCAATCTAAATTCGAGACTGCAAAGAAAGCTGCAACAGACCTTTTGAAATCATTGGGCTACAGGAATGTAGATGCCATAAATGTTGTGCCCTATTCTGCTTACGAAGGAAGCAACATATCAAAGAAGCCAGAAAAGATGCCATGGTATAACGGGCCAACGCTTCTGCAAGCATTGGATCTTTTGACTGTGCCTGTAAAGCCTACAGACAAACCTCTTAGGTTGCCAATACAGGACGTATACAGCATATCCGGCTTTGGAACAGTACCTGTAGGCAGGGTAGAAACAGGAGTAATGAAACCTGGAGACTCTGTAATAATAATGCCAAGCGGCGTAAAGACTGAAATCAAGAGCATCGAGATGCACCACCAGCAGCTGCAGAAGGCAGAGCCTGGAGACAACGTAGGCTTCAACATCAAAGGTGTGGACAGGAAGGACATAAAGCGCGGCGATGTCATAGGCCCTACAAGCAACCCGCCAATGGTAGCTGCAGAATTCACTGCGCAGGTAATAGTTTTGCACCACCAGAACGTGATAGCCAAAGGATATACTCCTGTGTTCCACATACATACGGCACAGTTGGCATGCACTATAACCGATATACTTGAGAAGAAGGATCCAAAGACTGGCCAAACTCTGGAGAAGAATCCGGAAACCATAAAGACCGGCGACATAGCTATAGTAAAAATAAAACCAACAAAGCCTATAGCTTTGGAGAAGTACAGCGAATTCCCGCAATTGGGAAGGTTTGCGATAAGGGATATGGGAGAAACTGTCGGTGCTGGCGTCATACTTGATGTCGTACCTGCAGTCCCTAAGTAAATTGAGGTATTAAGATGGCAAATATAGCAGTAATAAAGCTTGCAAGCATCTCGCAAAAGGATGCAGATGATGTGATGCAGCAGATAAAGGCCATTGCAACCTCTATGGATGTAAAAACCAAAGGTCCAATCCCATTCCCTACTAAAAGGATATCGCACACGACCAGAAAGACGCCGTGCGGCGATGGAAGCCATACCTACGAGAAATGGGAACTTAGGGTCCACAAAAGGCTGATACATGTGTATGCAAATGATCAAGCATTAAGGCAGGTCATGAGGATACCAGTGCCTGACACTGTCCAGATAGAAATAAGCCTAAGCAGCTGAACTATTACGCTCTTCTTTGCCTTTTTCTTTTTCTATTTTTCTTCTAAAATTTTGTAAATTTGTATAAGTTTTATCCGCCAACGCTTTTATGTATTAAATAATGTAATATATTGATATCCATGGTAGCGGTAAAAGATGTAGTTGAAGCCCTATCCCAATGCAAGGACCCTGAGCTTGATGCTGACATAGTAAACCTGGGGTTAATATACAACATAAAAATATTGGAAGGAAAAGATGTTAAAGTCACGATGACTATGACGTCACCGATGTGTCCGGTTACATCGCTGATACTAGCAGATGCGCAGCTCAGGCTTGAGAACATAAGCAATGTGGGAAAAGTAGAGCTCGAACTGGTTTGGGATCCTATGTGGGCCACGGAGATGATGAGCGATGACATAAAGTACAGGTAATTCTGCTATCAATAAACTATGTTTTCTTCAGCCCTCTTGTAATCTATTATCTCGTCATTTTCAAACCAAACCGCTATCTCACGCTCTGCAGTCTTTACGCCGTCAGAAGCGTGTATTACGCTTCTTACCACCCTGCGTTCGCTGTCTGCAACGCTATAAGAATCCGTCGAGAACATGCCTCTTATGGTGGAGGGATCTGCCACGCTCGGTGCAGTGGCGCCGGCAAATTTCCTTACTGCAGATATCGCATCGTTGCCCTCCAAAACCATTGCGATTACCGGTTTCTCTTTAATGCCGTCTATGAGCCACCCCCTTATTTTGGTGCCCAATTCAAGCGGAGTTTCCTTTAATTCCAATCCTTGCTTGTCATAGCTTTTCTTGGTTTTCTCCCATACTCCCTCATACCACTCCTTATCTAATGTATAATGCCTCTCTACAGTTTCCTTTGCAGGTTTTACTGCCTTTATTGCGACTACCTTCAACCCTGCATCTTCGAATGTTCGGATGATCCTGCCTGCAATGCCTCTGCATACAGCTTCGGGTTTTATCAATACTAATGTTCTTTCTATCATAAAATCATCTATCTAATCAAAGTGAGCAAAAAACCATGCGAAACTTCTGCCGAGTTCCATATATAGTTATATCCGCAGTAAAGATTTAAACAGGAAGGTATTTAAAGGCTTTCAAACCATTTTCCAATGTGATATTATGTTCGGAGGAGCAGAAAACGAATAAATGCAAATATATGGCGCAGACATGTATTTTACTTGTCTGTTATTCATTTTACAGCCTATTTTAAGAGGGTTTTGAAAGGGCCTTGTACTGCAGCGACTCTTTATTATCTAATCTTCTATATCCTAAAGATCCCAATAATATATCCGTTATTATAAGTGAGCTTATCTCAGATTTTCCCGTCAGGCTCTTTAGCTCAGCTTCTACTGAGTTCAATTCCCCATCATTGAAAATCGGCGAAATAAAAAGGAAACCATATGGTGCGCCTATATCGCCAATTAAAAGATACTTGTTTATGGGAGTTTGCGTATCGCTTATAATGTGCATCAGGAACCTATCCCTGGTGGCATTGAAATAATTTATATAAAACTGCTTCAATAATACTATTGCATTGTACTTAATTGGGGGCGTCTCCATTGTTATTGTAGCCCTTTTTATCACTGATTGCTCTAAGAGCTTATAATACGTATATGAGGCAGAACCATGGCTAAGCCCATGCTTTTTCTCAATCTGTTCAAACTCAAGATTGCCTTTCGCATTTAGCTCTTTGAGCACTATGTACTCCCTTTCCAAAAGCTGCCTCTCCTTTTTCCTGGGCGTCTCCTTTGTTCTGTGCCATATCCTTCCGTTGAGATAATCGAAGAATTCCTCCCTTATGGGCAGATACCCATAGGAATAAGTTATATAGCTAATCATCCATTCTGCCCCGTATCCTGCGAATACATGCGAAGATCTAATCTCATAAATCATATCCTCGAGTTTTTTTGTATCCTCTGCAAGCACATAGATGAACATATCTGATTCTCCCTTTGTCAAAGCCACAAGCTGTATCATATAGTTGTCCTTGAGCAGATCCCTTATCTTATCTGCGCTCGGTTTCCCATGTATAAATCTCACCAATATAAAATACCTGAATAAGCCAAACGGCCTCGGGCCGAATTCTAGGGTATATCGTATGCCATATTCCTTTTCTAGCTTCTCAAGCCTGTACTGCGCAGATGTACGCCCAATTCCCGCAGCCGCGCCTATCTCAGATATAGGCATCCTCCCATCTGTGCTTATAGCCGTAAGTATCCTCAAGTCTATTTCATTCGGGTGTGCTGCGTTTTCAAAAGGTGATGCATCGTTTCTGGAATCCATACGGGAAAGCTGCTCGCCTATGCTGTTGGCAGCTGCGCTGCCTTGCCTCCTTCTAGGCATGATAAGTTTTCCATCGTCCAATATCCTGCCTAAATAGAAGGAGACTCTTTTCTTTTTTTGGGTCTTTGCGTCAACATGCGTTGCCACTTCATAAGCGTAGAATCCGTTATGGATGTACCTTACCTGCACATAATGTTTGCTTTTCTTCCTGAGCGATGAAAGGGCGTTTCTTATGCTGTCTGGGAGCTGATCCTCATTCATGATAACATCTAATTAATTATAAATATAAATAGATTTCTATTCTTAAAAAATTTAGACTTTAAATCAATTATCCTTATAAAAAACATAAATTTGAAATCTAAATATGAAAAAATCTATATTTTTAACTAAATTTTGTATTAAAAACAAGAAATACACGCATAATATGCAGTATAACTATTTATAAAGCAAACCCTTATATCATATCATTGGTGTTGGGTCATGGTTGTAGATATGCGTTTTATAAAGGCATTATCCTACACAATACAACCCCTATTCCACCCTTATCCCCAACACCACTATTCCCTACTGCTTTTCTGATCATGTATAAGTGATTTTGATGGGATCCAAAGAAAACCGCAAAAAAGCGCCATGTTCTACTGCCGAAGCAAGCAGGGCAGGATTTCATAAATTCTATATATTGAATGCTTATAGCGATGCAGAGGTGGGCGAGGTGGCGGGCAGCATACTGAAACTGGATGAAGTGAAAGAGCTATACATATCAGGCGGCCAATGCGGATTCCAGATAATGGCAAGATTCAATAGCGTAAAGACGCACAGGGAAGCTGAGAATTATATGGAAAGGCATATGGCCAAAGGCTATGGCGAGCTCATATGCTACAGCAAGCTGAAAAACATGGCACAAAGGAATGCGCATAAATCATAAACAAGATGTTATCATGAATCCCATATCGCAAAGGATATTGAATATCAAGAGAAGGATGCGCGAGCAGAAGCTTGCCAACGACCCTAACAACAACCGCAGTATTATAATAATAAAGGACACGCCGTATTCGTGGCATATGGAATGGCTGGACGAATATCAGGCTGTTCCTTCGTATCTGCCCGACAAGAAAAAAATAAAATAAATAAGCCATGATGAGGTTTTTTTTGCCTGCATCTATTCCTAAATGCAATAAAAACCTTCAGTGGTAAAATCTAAAAATCTGAACTGCCAATAGCTTCATGCATAAGGTTCGGTTTTTACTAGGTGCTATCGATGATAAGACAGCCGATAATAAGCGTGATGGGTCATGTCGACCACGGCAAGACATCGCTATTGGACAGGATAAGGAATACTGCGATAGCATCGAAAGAGTCTGGCAGGATAACCCAGCACATAGGTGCCAGCGAGGTCCCTATAAGCGTTGTCAACAGCGTATGCGCCGACATCCCTGGTATGGCAAAGGGCTCCATAACCCTGCCTGGGCTTCTGTTCATAGACACTCCTGGCCATGAAGCGTTCACCAACCTGAGGAAGCGGGGCGGCAGCGTTGCAGACCTGGCCATTGTAGTAGTTGACATAATGCAGGGCTTCCAGCCCCAGACCATAGAAGCCATAAACATTCTCAAGGAATACAAAACCCCGTTCATAATCGCTGCAAATAAGATAGATCTTATAACTGGCTGGAGGGCAACAAAATCAAAAAGTTATGTTGAAGCACTTTCCAAACAATCAGAAGCGGTCAGGTCAGCCCTTGACACTAAGCTATTCGAGCTCATAGGCAGACTGAGCGAATTGGGATTCAATAGCGAACTCTACAGCAGGGTAGAGAACTTCCAGAAGGAACTGGCCATAGTCCCTCTCAGCGCAAAAACTGGAGAGGGCATAGCTGAACTGCTTATGCTGGTATCCGGGCTGGCGCAGAGGTTCCTCGAAATGAAACTAAACATAGAGGTCAATGGCCCAGGCAAAGGGAGCATACTCGAAAAGAAAGAGGAGAAGGGCCTTGGCACCACGATAGACGTGATACTTTACGACGGCACGCTTAGAGTGAACGACCAGATAGCGTTCGCCACTGCAGACAATAAGGTAGTAACAACAAAAATAAGGGCGCTCCTAAAGCCCAAGCCATTGCATGAGATGCTTGAATCGACGAGCAAGTTCTACTATGTAGATGAGGTAAATGCGGCTTCTGGAATCAAGATAAGCGCAGTTGGCTTGGAGGATGCGATGCCAGGCTCTCCAATAATGCAGGCAATTGGAAATGACTATGCAAAGGAGATAACTACCGAATTAAGCGACGTATTCAAGGTAGACCGGGAAGGCATAGTCCTGAAAGCCGATTCCATAGGGAGCATAGAAGCCATATCAAAACTGCTTGCATCTGAAAATTTCAGGATAAGCAAGAAGGGCATAGGCAGCATCTCCAAGCGCGACATAATAGATGCATTCGGCATGCTCGCGTCAAATCCAACTTATGCTGTGGTTATGGCGTTCAACGTCCAGATGGAAGACGATGCGAAGGAGGCTGCAGCATCCAGCAGCATAAAAGTAATAAGCAGCGATATAATATACAAGCTTGTAGACGACTACAAAGCGTTTGTAGAAGAAAGCTCCAAGAACAGGCAGAAGAGGGTGGAAGAGAGCATAGCATTCCCTGCCGAGATAGAGGTATTGCCAAATTCCTGCTTCAGGGCATCGCACCCTGCAATTTTTGGCATAGAAATAAAACTGGGCAGGATAAGGCCGAACAATGTTATCATGAATGACATAGGCGAGGTTGTGGGCAAGATCAGGGGCATACAGAACGAAAAGTCGCCCCTTCAGTCAGCAAAGAAAGGCGACCAGGTGGCAGTATCTATGGATGAACCATCATTTGGGCGCCAGGTGCGCGAGGGGCAGACGCTGTACGTGCGGGTCAGCGACGGCGACCAAGTGCTCCTGAAAGGCGAATTCTCATCGCTGCTGGCTGATGACGAGAAGGATCTCCTTGAAAAAATAATCGTGATTAAAAAGAAGGAGAAGCGCTAAAAACCAAAGGCGGAGAATATGCTTTTTGGAATATTTTTGTCAACACTCTTTATATATCAAAAAAGCATATGTACTGCATAAGCGTTTGCGGAAGGAACTTATTAACTTGGTTTGAATATCTATCTTCCATAATTCAGCTGGCAGGTTTAAAAAATAAAAATGATTTAATGAGCAACATAAGGATATCGGAAAGCAGATCGGCGCACATCGCAAGCCAAAACGTCGAGTATGTGGAAAGGAAGGGCATAGGGCATCCGGACAGCCTGATAGACGGGATAGTGGAAAGGGCGAGTGTCGAGCTGTCAAAGGCTTATATGGACAACACCGGCATGATACTGCACCATAATCTGGACAAGGGCCTGATAATAGGAGGTGCATCTGAAGCGTCTTTCGGCGTGGGCAAAATAACAAAGCCTATAGAAATTATACTTGCCGGAAGGGCAATAAAAAGATATCAGGACATAGACATACCTGTGGACGATATCGTGCTAAAAGCTGCGAAGGATTATTTGAAGGAGCATACAAGGTTCCTTGACCTAGATAATGAAGTAATATTCAATTCGAAGATCCTAATGGGTTCTTCTGATCTCACCGGCATATTCAATAGGAGCACAGATGTGCCGCTGTCCAACGACACATCATTTGGCATAGGTTTTGCGCCGTTCACTGAAACCGAAAAGCTTGTCCTAGAATCGGAGCACTTCCTAAACGGGAGCGAATACAAGCAAGCACATCCGTATGTTGGAGAGGACATAAAGGTCATGGGTGTGCGCGAAGAAGACAAGATAACCCTTACAATTGCAATTGCATTCGTATCTAAGTTTGTCGCGAATGCAGACCAGTACGATGATTACAAGGCAAGGATTGCTGAAGATGTAAAGGCATTTGCCAAGAAGATAACATCAAAAGAGGTAGAGGTAATAATTAACAACGGGGATCATCGTGCAAGCGGCAGCTTCTATCTGACCAAATCGGGATTGAGCTGTGAATCCGGCGACGATGGTTCGGTTGGAAGGGGCAACAGGGCGAACGGCATAATAACTCCATTCAGGCACATGAGCCTAGAAGCTGCAGCAGGCAAGAATCCGGTAAGCCATGTTGGTAAGATATACAGCATATTGGCCAACGAGATAGCTTCCGATGCGGTGAAGCTGTATCCTGAAATAATAGAATGCAATGTGTCGATCGTATCGCAGATAGGAAGGCCTATAAACGATCCAAGGAACCTCGACATAAAGGTAATACTTGACGGAAAAGGAAGCATATCTAACATTGCCAACAAGCTGACCGGACTTGCAGAGCAGTCGCTGGAAAACATAGGATTTCTAACGAGGGAAATCGTGGCGGGCAAGTACAGCATGTTCTAGCATGCAGCATATTGTTCACAGAGTCGGCATCGCACTTTTTTTGTAACTTGCCTGCCCTATCCGTTGAATAAGCAATACTGCCATATCTTAATTATTTCTATGCCCTCTGCAGGTTTTTCATCGGTTTCGCTTAATAAAAGCAGCCTTGCAATCTTGTTTCCAAATTTTTCTTTTAGCTTAAGAAGTTGTCTTATATTTGCGCTTCCTGACTTTACCTCAATGCCGATTAACTTATTGCCCTTTTGCAATACAAAATCTACTTCAAAAGAAGCTCTATAAAAGAATACCGCTCTGCTTGCAAGCATTACCACATTCTCTAGCATTTTCGGTAAAATACGATCTAGATTTTCTCCAGACGCAAACGCAAGGTTCGGCGTCTGCAGATACACCTTCTTAAGCTTTCTTTTGCTTGTGAGAGGAGATCCGCTATAATTGAAAACAAATTTTACAATCATACCAAATTCAAGATATTCAAAATAGTTTGCTATTGTCCTCTGGTCCCTTTTCAAATCCCTGCTAAGTGCGGCATAATCTACAAGCATGCCTGGGCTTTTTGATACTATATCGACAAGCATTCTCAGCAGTTCAATGTCCGAAATGCCAAAAGCTTCTGGCAGGTCCCTATACAGTATCTTTTCGATTACGTCAGAATTAATGTACTTTTTAGCTATCTCTTCATTATCTATGTGTATAAGTTCGGGAAACGTTCCAAATTTTATATATTTATCGAATAATGGCAAGATATCCCTATTCCATAAATCTGGATTTTTCCTGATTTTAGATACGTCTCTCCCATACATTTCAAGGAATTCGATAAAACTCAAAGGTTCAAGAATAAAATCAAATATCCTTCCGGCAAGGCTTTCAGTTGCACCCCGTCTTAGCGCTATCGATGCCGATCCGCTCAGGATAAATTTTACATTCGGATATAAGTCGTAATAGCTTTTTATTTTGTTTTCCCAGTCTTCTACTTTTTGTATTTCATCCAAGAAAATATACATTTTCTTAGCTTCGTTTTCGAATGTATTATGCAATACCGATTTTTGATATGTGTTAAGGACATCTTCAAGTTCGTATCTTTTATCATCAAATGAAAAATACAGCACGTTATTTGGCTTTACTGAAGCAAGGAGGTCGTTTATGATTTGGTATAACATGGTGCTTTTACCTACTCTTCTCAAGCCATATATAAGAATCGCCTGCCGCGTTCCAATATATTTATGTATATGCGAAAAGAGGTGGCGCCTATAGCTTGCTAAGAGGTCGTCTCTTACTTTTCCAGTGCGCCACCACGTATTAAAACTTTCTAATGCCTCAATTTCCATAATAAAGATATAACGGGAAACTATTTAAATCTTATTACATTACAATGTCATTATTTATTGATTTTTATTACATCGCAATGTAATACTTTATTGGCAGGTATTGAGCGGGCAACCTTTTTTGGAGCCAAAAACGTTTGGCATCGATAGCCATGGAAATCTGGATGTTTACAGAATGCCTAGCAGAAAGCCCACGAACTTCATTCGTGGGATGAATGCGAAATGCATATATTTATAATTGTAATTAAATATATAATACGATAGTGAAGTAAATGAAATTAACTCAGGTTGTAAAGGTGGAGGGCAATTATGAGATACTGGACAATCTTGCAAAGATAACCAATGGATTGTATAATTCTGCGTTGTATGAAAACAGCCAAAGATACAAGAGAGAGCAAAAATTCTACTTCTACTACAATCTCTGCAATATCCTAAAGGACAACGCGCTATATGCATTGCTGCCTTCCCAGACGGCACAAGCTGTATTGCAGAAAGTGGAAGGCGCAATAAAGTCATTCCTTAAACTTCGCAGAAACAATGCAAATGCAGCATATCCAAGATACCACAAGAAGAACACAGAATGGGTAATACCTTTCAAATCCCAGCAGATAAAAATTGATGGGAACATTTTGACAGTTCCGATGTCGATGAAATACAGAGAAGAAAAAGGGTTGCCGCATCTTGACCTAAAAATTCCAAATCTGCGGTATGATGGAATTGTAAAATACATCGAATTATACAAAACAGACAAATGGTATGCATCAATAGTGGTTGATATAAAAGAACAGCAGGAATCGGCGCCAAAAGACAATCTATACATAGACCTTGGAGTGAGAAACCTCGCAACAGTACTCGACGGCAAAAAGGTTGTAATTTATTCGGGAGGAAAGGCCAGTTCTATAAACAGGTACAGAAACAAAAAGAATGCGAAGCAGCAGGCCATTCTTTCAACAATGGGAAAAAGGACAAGTAAGGAAAAAAGGCAGATTGCAAGAAAGGCGCTGCATCAATTGAAACAGCAGTTGCATTCGATGACAAAGTCAATTGTGCAAACAGCAAAGGCTGAGAACAAAGGCATAGTCGTAGGCGATCTGTTGCACATAAGGGACAATGCCAAATATAACGATAATGCAAACCAGAAAATACATCAGTGGCAGTTTGCCGAGATAACGAAACAGCTATTCTACAAGGCAAAGGAGTTCGGGGTAAAGATGGCAAAAGTATCAGAGAAGGATACGTCAAAGACGTGTGCACTGTGCGGCAAAGAGACAAACGGAAGGGTGCATAGGGGGTTGTATAGATGTAAAC
>JAKBRJ010000014.1 GCA_021834785.1 Microcaldota archaeon | reverse complement strand
TACAACCTGCGTCAGTTTCATTTACTCCACTACCATACAATATACTCAGGTATAATTAATAAATCTATGCATTTCGCATTCATCCCACGACTGAAGGTCGTGGGCTTTCTGCTAAGCGTTCTGTAAAAGCGGCGACTGAGTATAAAACCCGTTTTAAGAAAATTGATGTTAAGGTATTAAGTCCTATAGACATTGCATGCTCAAAGATTTCAAGATTCAACGTGGCGGATATGGAAGACATACAAAGCTGCATTAAGCATGCTAAGATTACAAAAAACCATCTTGCTAAAAGGGCAAGCCAGTATTCTCGTGCAGGGAATGACGATGTATTTAAACAGAATCTCAAGCACATAATGGAAAACATGTTTTAACCTCTATTTTGCTTCGCAAAATGGGCGGCTTAAGCTAGCAACATTGCAAGCTGCTAATTTTGCGGATGGGGTCAGAACCAGCCTTAACGCTCCCTGCCCATCCCAAGCACTTCTTTCAGCAATCTATCGATAAATTTTCGCCTTGTAGTGCCCTCACCCGTACTGTCTCTTTCTTTTTTACTGTAGCTATCATGGTAATCTTTAATTACTTCCAGCTTGCTTTTAGCTCCTCTTTAGTTACCATTATTTTCACTTAAGTATCATAAGCTCAACATATCTTTTATTATGGTCTTTATTTTGTTTATCTGATAATCCTCCAGTTTTCCTATCGCGTTACCAGTTATTCTTCCATTGTCTATGACTCTCAGTTGGAATACCAGTGCAACACTGTTTTCTTTGAGGTTTGTTGAATCGGTCTTATCTATTTGTGCGGTATAAGGTAACCCAAGGTGGCTTAAGTTACTTGTAAGCGGTATTACTAAGCACATTTTTAGTTCATTTATCGCCTTGAAAATGATCGCAGGTCTTGGATAACTCTGCTCGTGTCCTTTACCAACGCCAAAATCTACATTGTAGACGCTATATTCATTCATCTTCTCGTCACCCGAACTTCTTCAGGCTCTCGTTAGATACATTATCCAATTCTTCTATTTCTTTCTTCAATGAAGTCATTATTGCATTTCTGAGTTTTTCTGTTAAGAAGAGTTTCTTGATTATGGTCGATCCTCTCCATATATCTTCAATTTTTAGATGTGGCTTGCATTCAAGAAGTTCGGTTTCTGCCTGATTTTCATCTAAACCTCTTTCCTTCCTTAAGAAAAGTAAACTTGCTACAATTTCTAAATCAGTCTGGCTAAGGCTACTAAGCAATGGTTTTACACGCTCTAATTCCTCATATTCTTCATTAATCAGTTTATAATCGCTATTGCCATTTGCAAAATCATTTCTACTATCAAAATATTCTCTTGCTAACTCACGAGAATAAGGTCCTCTTATATAAAAGTTAAAATCAGTATATAATTGCTTATCAATAATTTTTTGGATAATATATGCTAACTTCTGTGCCTTTATCCTAGACGCAAAGCTGTCGCTATCTATCTTAACTTCTAGTAGATTTAGATATGCTATTAGTTTTTTTGTTTGGTCTTTCATAATATTCCCTATATTTTTTCCTTTTTCTCCGGGTGTATGAATATACTATCATGCCATTGCTTAACGCTGTTACAGGCTTGCTTACCTGGATTTGTTATGTAGTATACAACTATGGTCTTATCTTCAACCTTCTCTTCCTTTGACTCCACATAGCCATTTTCCTTAAGCCACATTAGATTAGGCCCTAATGAACCATCCTCAAGCTTGAGCGCGTCCTTTATGTCCTGGTACGATACACCATCTCCGCCATAGTAGTCAAGCATTGCCAGCACGCTTATCCTTGCATAAAGCAATACACGGCGAAGCTTCCTGTCTAGAGAAGAAGGAAAGCTGTTGTAATTTCCGTCTACAGTAGCCATAATAGATAGTTATGAAAGACAAAGTATATATACTTTGTTGTTTTATATATTATAGTGACTTTAGCTTTTCTAAAACTATATAAAAGCTTTTTATATTAAAAAGTATTAATATTTCTTTATAGGTGATATTTTTCAGAGTGAGCTCTCCGGTTTGGAAATTTATTGCCTTTAGGTTCAGTCTCAAGACCTCGCCTATTATGAGTTCAAGCTGCGCTTGGTAGGAGAATAATAAGCGGAACTTGCTTTGTCTATCGCCTTGAAGAATCGTTGTATTTCATACTCCGTAAAACCCTTGTTCAGGTTGCCGTATTTTGGCATACAGCTTCTTCTGAACCGCTTTACGCATGTCTGATGGACGATTGTTCGTATATCTTCGATGTCATGTTTTGCCAGGTACGGCAAAACAGCTTGAAGTTTCTGCTTTAATTCAGTGCATTCGAACTTGCGTTTTGACGTCGTATTTTTCAAAGTGGGCCCGTGGAGAATCGAACTCCAGCTCTTTCCCGTGTGAAGGGAACGTCTTACCACTCGACTACGAGCCCGGTGCAGATTTATTAAGCTTGCCTACTTATTTATATTTGTGGTTTTATGCCAAAAATATTCTATACGGGTTTTGGCGATAGGGGAGACACGCAGCTTGGCAAGGAGAAAGTAAGGAAAGATAATGACGTTATAAATGCCATAGGTAATGTTGACGAGCTGAATTCTGAATTGGGCGTTGCGATGCAGAATGTATCTGACGAGAAAGCCTCAAAGCAGCTCGTATACCTGCAGAATAAGCTTTTTACTGTGGGCGCAGAGCTTGCTTCGTTGATGGACAAGAGATTTGCCCCGAAAAACCCTATAAGCACCAGAGACGTGAAGCAGTTAGAGATAGCCATAGATGAATCGAGCGCTATGGTGCCAGAGATTAAGAAATTCATACTTCCCGGAGGGCCGTACGGTGCAGCTTATCTGGACAGGGCGCGAACCGTAGCAAGGAGGGCCGAGCGCTCTGTTGTCGGGCTGACAGGATCATATAGCATAAATCCGGCAGTACTTACATACCTAAATCGCATGTCATCGCTGCTTTTTGTGCTTGCAAGATACATAAATAGGAAGGAGGGTGTGGAAGAGTTGCATCCCGAATACTAAAAACTAGTTTAGGCCTACCCGTTTAGATTGAAGTACTCCCTGAATTTCTGCGTGGTCTGGAGCCTTTTTGTCCTGCCTACTCTGGATCCTGTTATGAAATCCTTTTCTGCAAGTTCTTTTATGTATTCATATGAGGCGCTTCCGAAGGCTTTGACTATGGCATTCTGCATTATCGGTTCGTTCTTGCTGATATATGCCAATATTCGCAGTGCGCCCTTGGTTATATCGGGCGAACCTGCAAGATTGTTGACCTTGCCTGCATACGGCTCCTTAAGCCCAAGCATATATTTGCCACCTATCTCAAATAGTTTTATCACTGTATTGCCGTTGTTATCATAATCCGATGCGATCTCAGCCAAAACCTTTTTCAGGTATCCGGGAGACATTATGCCAGTAGCTCTTGATATATCGTCAAGGCCCAACGCATGCCCTGCTACGAAGAGCGCAGCTTCGACCATATGCCTATTTTCCATTTCCTTTGCGTCAGCCATGATAATACCTAGATTACCTTTATGAATATCTCCTTGAAGAAGCCGTCCTGCATCAGTGCTATTCGGCTGTTGTGGGACAGGAAAAGCAAGGGCACAAAAAGGTCAAGCAGTATGCTCTCAGCATGCACAAAGTTGCATGCCAGGGCTGCAAACGTAGTGGTGCCATATGAGTCTGATGTCTTTTTAACCATCATATAAATATTTTCCATCTTATCGTCGATATCCTCCTTGTTTATCCTGAATTGAATCGGTATGGCATCGCTCTTGAACTGCATATCCCTCTTCTTTTCGATTTTCATAGCCTCTTCCAAGGCATCCATTAAGTCTTCAAGCGTTATCTTTTTGTTGGGCTGCTGCCTTGCCCTTAATGTAAGTTGCGGCACATCCGGGATTATTCGGATATGCGCATCATCATTTTCTGGAATCTGCTCTACTCTGTCGTCGAATGATATAGTGTCGCTTTTGAGCTTCAGGAGTATAGATGCTGCAAGCATTATGTTTGCAGGCACAAAAAGGTCAAGCACCTTCATGCTTTTGATTACCTTAAGGTATTCAGCGACTATGCGCGATATGTCTACGTCCCATGGGTTAAGCTTGTTGCTTTCCACAAGGTTGAGGAGCAGATCGCGCCATGTGGCGTTCTTGACAAAATCCTCTAAGTCAAAGGGTTTTGCGACTTCCTCTACCTCGTATACGCCGCGTTGCATCGCCATAGCACTACCAACTGGTCGATATTATATTGCAGGGTAAAATATTTAGAATTAGCTTACTGCATATCCTAAAGTTCCATAAAGAGTTCCTTCATGCTGGTGAAGACGTAATCAGGGTCCCTAGACCTCAAAAGATTGATATTGCTGAATCCGTTTCCCATTGCCGCAGAATGCACTCCGGCTTCTTTGGCGGTTGTTATGTCATCCACCATGTCGCCGAAATAGATCGCCCTCTTCTTCCCTGCCCCCAATGCATCGATTATTATCTCAATGCCAGAAGGGTCAGGTTTCAGCCTCCTTATAGACTGGGCGCTCAATATGATGTCAAAATAATTTTCTGCCTTCAGATAATGCAATTCGCTCAGAATGCGATATCGTGCGCCATCCGTAAAAAGCGCGACGTACTTTCCATCATCATTCAGTTTGCCGAGAACTTCACGCGCATACTTGTGCATCCTTGGTTTGGCGAGCATAAGCGCAATGTCGATGAATGCGGTTTCAACGCCCTTTTCCACCGCGTATGCCTTTTTAAGCTCTTTCCTGTAAAGTGCAATCTTCTCGGATTCCTTGACCTGTTTTCTGCCCATTGGCATCCTTTTGTAATTTTCAAGGCTCTTGAGCTTTTTGTAATTCCAATGCGGATTAAATATGGCGTTAAGCTTATGGAGAGTGCTCATGTTCCGGAGCGTGCCGTCCCAGTCGAATATGAAGGTGTCGAATCTTTTTGTTATCTTGTCCATTAAGCCCACTCTATATCTATGCTAGGTTTGTCAGGCGCAGCCCTGCCTGCCCTTTCGGATTTTGATTCGGCTTCCTTTTCAATCATCACTTCCAATCCCAATCTTCTTGAAAGGCTCTCATTTGCACTCTCTAAGCTATCAGATATCGCTTCAAAGCTTCCGACCGGCTTCATGCCATGTATCTTTTTTGCGTACTGGGTTAAAAATCCTGAAAGCTTCTCTGCGCCTATGCCCTTCAGCAATTCGTTCTTCATCGTTTCGCTTATGCTCCTGTTCTCTTGGAGTATGTTGTATGCGTCGTATTTCCATTTATCTGCAAGTATTATGTGCAGCGCTTTTGGCGCCCTGCCTTCGTTTGATTTAGCTGCAGACGCAATGCCAAGTATTCTGTTGACGTCCTCGATTATGCCGGCTATCTGTTCCTGCGCCATCTCTATGTCGTTGTTTATCATGTTTGGGTCAAAGGATGGCCACCTCTCTGCAGAAGAGAGGGTTTTGTTGCCAAGCATATGCCAGAACTCTTCTGACAGATGCGGCATTATTGGAGACAGCATTAATGTAATCTTTTCCATGAATTCCTTCACAACTAGGGAGTTGTATCCCCCCATGTCGAAGTACCATTTCAATTCGTTTATCGAATTGTAGTATATCTCTATATACGCATCCCTGATTGATATCTCGGCCATGCTCCTATTTGCCTTGTCTATCTTGGAGTTAAGCTTTGAATAAAGCCAATAATCTATGCCAGTAAGATGATCGCTATGCATATTGCTTAGGTCCTCTATGATGTCATATAGGCGCTGATTCTTTTGCCTGATGCCATTCACGCTGCTGAGGCTGAAGTCTACATCTGTGCCTAAGTCTCCATTGGCGATTTCTATAAACCTTATAATATCTGCCCCGTATTTCTCCACGGCGTCGCCTAGTGGTATTACATTGCCCAGGCTCTTGCTCATCTTAGTACCATCATAATTTACCATGCCGTTTACTACCATCTGCTTAGGCCATAGTTTTTCTGGGAATAATGCAATATGATTGAATACATACATTATCAGGTGGCTTGGTATTAGATCCGGGCCAGAGTGCCTGGATGTATATCTGTACCAATATTCGAAGGAATCCTTGCATCTGTCTATTATGTCCTTGCTTATTCCTGTTGCAACCGACGTTTTTTCAGATGTGCCTATATCCCTTATAATATAATCAAAAAATTCTGACTTCAACTGGCTTGGCTCTATGCCCTTGGCTCTGAGTATATGCACGTATGTATAAAATGACGGATATATTGTAGAATCTGAAAGAGGTTCTATTATATGCTCGGGATTGAAAGGGAACGCGGTGCCTAATCCCTGCGACCTTTCCGCCGGCCTCATATCTATCCAATCTATTGAATTGTTGAATGCAGGTATAAACTTCTCAGGGTATATCTTCACGTTCCCGAACATGCCCTTCATTTTGCCCTTCCATTTCTGGTCGCCATAATTTATGAACCACTGGTCTGAAACGATCTTGACTGTGACCTTTCTGCCGCACCTGCAATAGACAGGTTCGCTATTTGCCACAATGTAGAATTCTATTGCGTTTTTTTCTTTCTCCATATCCTGCTTTATGGAGCGCCTTGCATCAACTACGCTCTTTCCCTTGTAATTTCCTATTTCCATAACACCGTTCTTCAGTTCCTCTCTGTATAGCGCTTTTGTGGCGCGCTCTATCTGCTCATCTATTGCATCTGGATTTGCATCAAACGATTCTAGGTACGCCAATACAGGTATCTTTCCAGTTGCCTTTTGATTAGGAACGCTTATGCAGCTTTTATAAGTGAAGTTTACAACATCAGGATTGACGGCTTTAATGCGCTCCAGCGCTATATAATCGAAAGGCGCATGTGCAGGCACTGACATTACGACACCTGTTCCGAAATCCGGTTTTACGAAGAAGCCGTCCAATACCGGTATCTCTTCATTAGTCACCGGATTTATAGCCTTTTTCGATAAAAGCTCTTCTGAAGTTATGCTGCCTTCGATGATGGGATTGAGCTGCGGTTTTAGGAGTTCAAGCGCATCGTTAGCAATGTAGTATCTTTTATCCCCTATCGCTGCTATCGAGTAGCCTGCGTTTCCCCTGATAAATATGTTGGTGGCGCAGTATACTGTTTCTGGGCGGTATGTGGTGCACGGAAAATATACGCCTGATGCGCTGTCCTTGAACAATATGGCTGTTACCAATTCTATCTCTGGCTGTATATCATGCTTCGTGTCATGCTGGCCAACGGCATTCTTCTCGTTTTCGCACCAACCCACCGGATGCGTGCCTTTAGTGATGAGGCCCAAAGCCTTTAGGTTGATGAACTGCCATTCGACAAGCTTGCCATAAAGTGGCTCTATGGATATGAATTTTCTCCTCCAGTCTATCCCCAAGCCTGCCTTTTTCCATTCCGATTGCACCTGTTTTATGAAATATTCGGATATGTACGCCGGATCCTTCATCTTTTCTATGTCCTCATCGGATACATGGAAGAGTTTAAGTTCATCTATCAGGTCCATGTCGTTGTTCTGCAGCCTTTTCGCAAATGCAAGAACCGGCGTCCCGGTCGCGTGAAATGCAAATGGAAATAATACGTTGAACCCCTGCATCCTCATAAATCTGGCGTAAAAATCAGCAGTGCCATATGTCCTTAAATGCCCCATATGCGGAGGCGCATTCACGTATGGAAATGCAGCAGTGACAAGCATGCCTTCTTTGTCGTTTGGCTCTGGCTCAAAAATCCTTGCCTCGTTCCATGCATCCTGCCATTTCTTTTCTATAGCACTGTAATCTATCATCAAAACACTTGCCTTTCCATATTAGATGTAATACTATTTAGTATTTTTGCAGTGTAATACTTTAATAAAGTGAGCGGGAAATCCCACATGCTTCACTGATGGTATGAAAGCTAACGCACTCACAATGATATTGCTATAAGCGTTTATAATTGCAGCGTATCAAAAAATAGTGGGCCATTAAGTTTTATTTTGCAATGTTGGTGCATATGGAGATCTATATGATAAGAGTATACAGCCTAGTGGCAATAGCGCTAGTGTACCTGCTTTTTGATGTATTTAACAATCGCAATGTACCTTCATATTTTGTATATGCTACTTTGGCGTATGGCGCCCTGCTTACCGTATTATACCTTAACATATATTCAATTGCATTTAGTGCGCTTATTGCGATTGCAGTATTGGCGCTTGGATATGCCATATATAAAATAGGGCAGCTTGGCGCTGCAGATGTAGTGGAATTGGCTGCGCTGTCGCTTATGCTTCCGCTTCAAAGCGTGCCTTACTTGATAAACATACCGCAGCTTAACCTGCCTTTCGCGATATCGCTGATAATAAATTCGGGCATCGCCGCGTTGGTGATAGTGCCTATATACTATATACCAAAGGCGTTTGCAATGCGCGGTAAGCTCTCAAGAATAGAGTTTATGGACCGAGCAATCACTAAGAAGGCCATATTCAAGGCGGTTACCGTTACAGTTGCCTATCTGGCATTGCTGCTGTTAGTGGTATTTGAATTCGGTGCAGATGCGCTTGGCGCAGCGCTTATAATCATTCTGCTGCTTGGATCAGTAAGCGTAATATTATTTGAGGATCCAATAACATCGCTCATGGTGGAGCGGGTATCTGTTGAAAGATTTGAACCCGGGGATATCATAGCAATGAATATGATGACAAAAAAAGAGATATCTGAAATCAAGGGTAAATTTAAGGAATTCGGCGGGCTAATAACGGATAAGACCATAAGACAGTTCAGAAAAAGGCACTACAGAAAAAAACTGCCAGTATATAAGCGCGCAATACCTTTCGCCGTGCCTATTTTTATCGGCGTACTGGTTTCGCTTCTTTTAGGCAATCTCATATTGCTGCTTATACCTGCATGATTTTTGGATAAGCAGACGATTCGAAGCAGAAAGCTTTTTAAGCATTGCACCCAATTATTAAAGAGGAGTGGTTTTGTGGATTATGCTCGCGATCACATAAAAAGGTACTGGATATTTTCTTATAGGAGAGCCCTTGGCATATCAATGGTGACATTTGCAATGGCGCTAGCAGTCGGCATGGTATTCACATCCCTTATTTCCGCATCTCCATATGCAAACCCTATAGTAGAATTTGCATTTTGGATGCTCTTGATTCTTATAACATCGCTCACGCTTGTTTTTAGTTTCATGAATGCACATGCATCATCGATAAAATTCATGACACGTGAGGAGCATATGACGCACTCCAAATACACTGGCGTATGGCTTGCGTCTATAGTTTTAGGTGCGCTCATATTCGTATTCCCTATATTTTTCGTTACTTCGGCAATAGAGCCTTTAATATTCCTGTTCAGCTTCGGGGGCATACTGCTCGTAATGTACCTTTCAGTGGGCCTGATATTCAAGCATACGTATAACGAACTTGCCTTCGGCGCTGCGGCATTATGGATAATATTTGTTGTCAGCATAATAGCGACTGCCGAAGGTGCAGCTACATTGAACGTACCTGAAAGCGCATATCTCTCAGTAAACCTATTCATTTCGATAAGCTCGCTGATAGTGGTGTTCGCATTCATAGGCCTGATGCTGCTATTCAATTCTACGAAGGAATTTGTGACGGATTTTGAGAAGTTTGCCTTAGATATAGAAAAGGGCATAAGATATGAAGTCAGGGAAGCGGAAGGCAAAAATCCCATGCCTAGCCATAAAAAATCCCACAGTAAGCTCTCAAGGCGCAAAACCTCAAGAAAACGCGCATAATTTCAAAGGAAACAGTTTGCCAAAACGCTATTCTAAACAAAATAGCCTGATATGCAGCTAAGAATCCCATAAACCAATATGCACAGCATGTCAGTTTTTATAATTCCCTCTTTCCAATACGAGTTCCATAAGCTTGCTCTCCTCTCCGACCATTTCTAACTCCTTCATAGTTACGACCGGAATTCCATTCCTGCTCGCTTTTTTCAGAGGCTTAGAACTAAGGAAGAAAGGATAGTCCCCAAATGCCTTGTTTATATTCTTGTAAAAGTCTGCCCATTTTTCCATTGTCCTGGAATTCGCCTCCCTCCCTGCTTCGTATATGCTCAATCCTTTCAAAATTAGCGTGAATGGGTCTGTCTCGAAAAGGAGCAGCTGCGTCCCGGCAAGCCTAGTTTCCGTAAAGCCGTACTGTTTTTCACGATGCGCATTGTTCTTTGGGTATGATAGCCTGCTCCTAAAAAAATTCTCAAGCTTTGAAAGATTTTCAGCAGTTATGTCCTCCCTGCCTTTTTCATATCTATATATGCTATCCTTCGATATCCCTATGGCTTCGCCAAGTTCGCGCATGCTTGAATCTACTAGTTTCCTTAACCTCCTTAATGCGAGCCCGTCTATTGTTTTGACGTCCTTCTTGAACCTCTTTGCATTATTCAGGCCCCTGCCTTCCATAAGATAGCCTAGCGTGCTTTCCGATATGCACCCTATGCCGTAACGCTTGAAAATAGTTCCATCCTCAAGTTTTTTCCCCTTATAATTTTTGCCTATGACAAGAGCCTGCGAATCAAGGAATGTCTCCAGCATATGCAATGCGTTGGCATCGGACTTTTGCAATCCATCGATATTCTTCTCGAATTTAATCATAATGCGCTTTCCATCCTTCTGCGCCATTATGTCAAAGCACGTGTGAAACTTATAAGCCTCTACGGTGGAGAAGCTATTGTCCTCTACCAGCTTGAGCACCTCTTTCATCTTCCTGCTTTTGTACATGATATCATATCGCTTTCAAGCTATTTATTGGTTTTTATTGCACATTCTGTGTGTCATATAAAGAAGCGCCAACCAATACGTTTTTTGGCAATGGTTTATCTTTGCTTATGCAATTCCCAACTGCATGAAAACCTTCTTTGCTACTTCGTTTCCAAGAACACTTCTGGCAAGCTCGGCATTGGCCCTTATGTCCTGCACGGATTTTATGCCGTTGCTGTAAAGCCTTCTGGCCCTTACTCTTCCGATCTGTTCCAGCCTTACCAGATCAAGCAGCTCTTCCTTTATGCCGTACCTTATTCTCACCCTAGTCTCTACAAGCCTATGTATGCTCTTGTGCATGATCTTTGCAATCTCTATGGCAGAGTATATAAGCCAGTCGGCGTTGCTCAGCTTTATGTATAATACGCCAGGTGTTGTCTTATATTTTTTTACTATGGCGCTTTCATCTGCCTCATTTATCCATTCGCCGAGCATCAATGCTGTGCTGAAAGCGCTTACCGGGTCGTAATATCCATATGCCATGCTTTCATTCTCATATATTGCGCTTGACATCTTCCCATATCTGACAAATTCTGCCTCAGCTTCTTCTGTCGGCTTTACATATGGCCGCATTTCGACCGTATTGGACACCATGTACAATGTGCTAAGTGCGTCCTCAGCATAGGGCAATGAATCGAGAATCCATTTCGCTGACATAGGGTCTATGTAAAGCTCGCTCACCCTCTTGCCAAGTTTTGTTGCATCATACCCCGAATCGCTCCCCATTATGAAGTCCCATTCCAAGAGATCTCGCAGTACGCTGCTTACCACTCTTTTGATATGCTCATTGCTGCCATATTGATAGCCGTAAAATGTCTTTGAAAGGAATCCCATTATTTCACTCTCATTCCCCAAGAATCCTTCAGCTATGAAGGAAAGCACATGCATCCTCAATACTGGGGCTACGCCAAGCCCAGAATCTATTGGTTCCGGCCTTGCCTTTATATACCTGTTATATAATTCATCAACTGAATAATTAGAATGTGCGGCAAGCAGTGCCCTCCCCTCAGTGTCGTACCTTGGCCTGCCTGCCCTTCCGAAGAGCTGCATTATCTCATTTGCGCCAAGGTGCTCGGAATTTATTCCGTTATGCCTGCTTATGTCCCTTACCAAAACAGTATGCGCTGGAAGGTTAACGCCCAAACCTAAGGTAGTAGTGGCGCATATGGCTTTTATTAAATTGTCCTTGAACGCATTCTCTATGTAATTCCTCTGTGCATTCAGAAGCCCTGAATGATGGAATGCTATGCCCTTCTTTACAAGGTCTGATAGCTTTATGCACTGTGCAGTCGGCTTTTCCAGTACATTCAGTATATTTTCGCCTATCTTATCAAGCTTCAATTTTTCCTCCTGCGATAGAGCGCCTTCTGTGCTCTGTGAAAGTTTAACTGCGCCTGCTTCTGCATTCCTCTTGGTAGAATAAAAGGTCAGCATCTGCTTTTTCATTTTAAGCGTATCCTGGAGCACCCTTATTTCGGGTATCAGGCTTGACCCTGCCAACAAGATCTCAGTTTTCCTGTCTTCATCATAATAATATGCCATGCCTTCGCTGACTATGCCTTTCATTAGCTTGACTGGCCTGAAATCGCTAACAACAAGCTTTGCATTCATCCAGTCTGCCAATTCATCCGGATTGCCTATCGTGGCGCTCAACGCTATAATCTGTGCGCCTGTAATTCTCATCAACTTTGTAATCAGCAATTCCAGCGTAGGGCCACGGGACAGATCGCCCATCATGTGCACTTCGTCGAATATGATGCACCCTACGCTGGGCAGCCAGTTGGCCCCATGCCTTATAAGGCTGTCCATCTTTTCAGTTGAAACAAAAAGCATGTCGTATTCGGAGAGCCATTGGTCTCCAGAATCAAGGTCGCCCATGCTTATGACAGATTTAAGATACGGATACGCTGACTTTAGCTCCTCAAATTTTTCGGTTACCAATGCCCTCATTGGTGCGATGTATACTGCCTTTTTGCCCTTCATCAATATCGCCCGCATTGCTGCAAGCTCCCCTATAAGCGTCTTGCCGCTTGCAGTTGGCGCTGCAACTACGATATTCTTTCCTTCAAGCAGCCCTGCAGAAATGGCAAGCTCTTGGGGAGGAGTAAAGGCATTGAACCCTCGCCCAGCTAACGATTCGATTATTTCATTGGATATTTTTCCTTTTAAAGAGGAGAGTTCCATAAGAAGGATTCGTCCGAATAATTATTTATTAGGTTGCTATGCTGCTTTGCCAATGACTTTTTCATTCTCCTTACTTTGAATATTAGAAAGCGCTCGTCTATACCTCCTTTTTCTCCATTGCCTTCAATAGGTTTTTGCCCATAATACGCAAACGACCCTATGCCATTGACTGCCGCCTCAATACTTGAATAGTTATCGCCCAGCGTTATCCTTTTTATAAGGTGTTTTGTCATGCCTTCAGAATCCCAGACTGCGAACATTGCCATAGCATTGAAAAGCGCATTTTTATGCACGAATGCAGAAGGATTCTGCCCAAATGAAGCCAGTTTTATCATGGCAGCCAAATCAATCGTATACGGAGCAGTTTTTTTATTGGATGCTATGCTAAAAGGCACCCCTGCAATTTTTTTAATTTTAGTATCCCTTCTAATTAATTCAGATATATCATAGCGTGCTTTAGCATTTCGGTGCGTATGCATTTGGATTTGCATTGATTTACTGGCCGCATGCGCATTATTGGATGTTTTGTCCACTTCTATAATCGAATAATCCTTTCCAACCTTCTTTGCATCCTCGTACATCTGCTTTAGTGCACTTATGGAACTTGATATCAGTAGTGCATCCGCATGCGCAACAAGGAACTTCTCTACTCTCTTCCCGTTGTCGTTCACGTACAGCAGCAATCTTGACTTGAAAAGGCTTTTCTTTACCTTCACCTCATCTATGCTGCCGTAGTCTATCGCCATTCCCTGGGTTGCCCCAGTTACAATTATTTGAGTTTCTGTGAGATTCAGGTGTTTTTTGAGCGCTCCGCTTTCCTTGGTATCAAAATCGTAGAGCGTTTTGTTATGTTGCAGACTACCATTTACATATTTAGTTTGAAGTACTTCACTCATTTTTGTCACATGCCCCTTCCATCGGACCCCCATCCTAAGGAAGTAACTATTTATTTTATAGCATAACTATAAAAAAGTTTTGTTTTGGCCATACTCTAGCAATCAAAAGAAATCTAAGCAACACAAGTAAATTATTTGTATAAAGATGCTGATGGTTAAATGGGGAGCCGGCTAATCGCCTGTTAAATAGACGTTGTGAAATGCATATCACGTGCTATATTTCATTATACAATTCTGCGTGCTTATTGAGCTTGATTATTATATACTTATCAAGCTTAAATTTAACATGCCAGAACTCTAGATAAATTTGGATACGCAGGTATTAGCAATAAGGTGCTTAGCTTAACATCAGAAAACCGCAGGAGGTTAGGCATAAATAAGTCAACATTGAGGTACATGCAGAAACACATAAAAGAAGGAAAGAGTATAAAGGTTTATGGCAAAATTATGGGTAAAATAAATAGTGTTGTTCATGGGTTTATTTGATTTCCTTTTATGGCATCCTAAGGAAGAACGCTTATATAAAAGCTGGAATCATAGAAAATGGACTTGGGCAGGTCAGAAAATAGAACAAATAATATCAATAAACGAGGCAGTTGTTCTTATTTACTGTGATCCTAATGATATTTCAGATGTGTATAAATGTACATTTAAAATATCTAAAGGAATATGCAGAATTAGAATAAGAAATTTTATTGATCAATTTAATAAGTTGCATAAAGAATATTGGTTAACTACTCCAGTAAATAATATCAAATTTAAGAAAGAAACAATTAGAAAAGCAATGCAGGGGCAAACATATGGTGGGAGATATACTTATCCAGTAACTACTTACTTGTATACATTGAGAATTTTAGATAAAAATAAACTGAGAAATGAGAATATACAATCCCAAATTATTAGGAGACGGGGTACAGCAATAGTAGATACCCCAAAAGGGATACTTATTGCATCTCATCATAAAACTTGGCTTCTGCCAGGTGGAGGTGCAAATAGAGGAGAAAGTAGAGAAAAGGCAGCTATACGGGAGCTAAGAGAGGAAACGGGGTTAAAGGCAACAGGTTGTAAATATCTATTTGAATATGATGAACCAGATGATGGTAGAAAGATTAAGAATCTGCATAAAGTATTTTTGATTGAAGCAGAAGGTAAACCCAGGCCCAATCATCACGATGTTCACCATTTAGCGTTCTGGAAACCAGATTCCAACATTAAATTAAGTCCTACCACGATGCGGATTGTAAATAGATATTTAACTGAATTTAAAAAATAAAAGCATAGAAATGTATAACACAAAGATTAATGTAGAGAGCTAGAAATTAGATGTTTAAGTAGAGCAATCAGTAACAGAAATCAGAGTAGAGCCGCTTAAGGCCCATATGCATAATTTTGATAAGTAAGAAGAGAGACCAGGAATTTCACTATAAGACCAACTAAGATTTGTTTGTGTACCAGCAGAGCTTGTTAGTAGGGTTGCAGTGCCTCCATTACCCGATATAGAGATTGAAGTCGCAACTCCAGATACACGTTGTGTTGGCAACGACGCTGTGGTAGTTAGATTACTTTGAATAGTAGATGGGCTTTGTAAATTCAAGGTATGAATTTCTGGCCCTATAAAGTAACCGATCACTATTCCTATTATGATAGCCAAAATTATTGAACCTGCGCCCACAAAATCACATATAAATAGTTCTAACCGATCAAACTTTTATAACTTGCTATAAATTATGTTTTTATCGTTTTTTAAACTAGAAACTGTTCAAAATCCGCTTCTATAGATCGGAA
>JAKBRJ010000045.1 GCA_021834785.1 Microcaldota archaeon | reverse complement strand
TCTGTACTATCCTTGTTCTGCTTATTTAGGGATCCAGAACTGCGTTTCATGGAGTTATGGTTTACACCTGCAAACCTTTTTTTTGTATCGTTCTGCATGTTTATATACCTTTTTTACACATCCTTACTCTTATCCAAGAGATAAGAGTTTGCGGACGTGCCAGATATGCATCGGGCATTTACTAGTTTGGTAATAAATACTTATAAATGCATGAAAGTAAAAGGTACTCAGTGAAATTATAGCTTAGGGTGCATGCATGTTTGAAAAAATGAGAAACGGATTCAGGCTCGGAAGCGCTACAAGAAAACTGATATTCAAGGACAAAAAGCTGCTTTTATACCCGGTGATAGGTGCAATAGTGTCGCTTGTGGTAATGGCGGTGCTATTTGTATTGCTTCTCTTTGGGGGGAGCATAACGGCGTTAGCGAGCAGCGGCGTTGGCCTTAGCGGCGCTTATTCGGAAGCGTTTGGGATAATTGCCCTCTTTGCACTCTACGTACTGACAACCTTTGTCTCTACGTATGTTACCATGGCAATGTTTATAGCGTATAAGAGCCATAGAGCTGGCAAGCAGGTCACCATAATGCAGTCATTCTCAGAAACAAAGCAATACCTTAAGCAGATCTTTGAATGGGCGCTCTTTTACGGCATAGTGTTGATGATAATAAGAGCTATAGAGCAGAGGGTCGGAGGGCTGGGCGGCATGATAATAGGCGGCATAGGCTCTATGGCCATAGCTGCATCGGCGCTGTTCGTAGTGCCAGTGATAATGGATAATAAGACAGGACCTATTGCATCGATAAAGCTCAGCGCTAAGATGCTGATAGACCATTTCGGCTCTACATTCGGCGGCATGGTATATTCAGAGCTTTACAGCCTCGGCATAATACTCATTGGCGTAGCCATACTTATAATAAGCGCCGTAGCAACCACATCCTTAGGAGCCATAGCCATAATAGGCATGGCATTGGGCATTGCAATAATAATATTTGGGGGCATAATAAACTACACGACACTCAACCTTTTCAGGTTGATACTGTACGAATATGTCAACGGTAAAGGTCTTCCAGAAGGATTTGACGAAGAGTTGATAAAGAACAGCGTAAGGCAGAAAAGAAGCCGAACGTTGGGCAGGTTCGCTTAAATGGAAAACAATGCACTGATAAATTATATTTAGGTGGTATAATGGCAGACAAAATAAGATGTGCGCACATACTAGTTGAAAAGGAATCCAAAGCAAAGGAGATATTGGACAGAATAAACAAAGGCGAGAGTTTCTCAAAACTGGCAGAGGAAAACTCGCTTGATGGGTCAAGAAAAAGAGGCGGAGATTTAGGTTATTTTGGACGCGGCATGATGGTAAAGGAATTCGAGGATGCTGCTTTCAAGCTGAACAAGGGTGAAGTCTCAGGAATAGTAAAAACTCAGTTCGGCTATCATATAATAAAAAGGACTGAATAATTGCATTTTACCGGAAACGCAGATTTCTCTGCCTTCGGCTAAATTAATTATTCGTAGGGCAAGAATAGAAGAAGTAATCGCAAAAAAGGAAACGCATCAGTGCCTATAGGACCCTTGGCCGCTCCTATGCGTCCCGTGGCTGTTTTCTCTGTTCCTGCCTCCGTATCCTCCCTTATGGTATCCGCCCTTATCATGATCGTGCTGCCTGTCATGATATCCGCCGCCTCTTCCTCCATGGAATCTATCATTTCCAAAATTGCGTTCGGGGTTGCGGAATGACACCTTGACATCCTTGAACTTTTCGGTGTCAAGCGTTATGCGCTCTATATTTATATTGGCTTCATACTTTATTTCGTCTATCAGCCTTCTCTGGGAATTGGTTATTATCGTGAATGCTCGGCCCTCCTTGCCCATTCTTGCGCTCCTCCCTACCCTGTGGACATATGTCGTAGACATGTCTGGCGCATCGAAGTTGATTATGTCGGATATGCTAGGTATGTCAAGACCTCTTGATGCTATATTTGTTGCTATAAGGAATCTGGCATCCGCCCTAAATATGCCCAATGACCTCTCGCGTTTTGCTTGTGTAAGCCCGCCATGCAAAAGTATGGAGTTCAGTCCCTGCGATTTTAGCATTTCGTATATCCTGTCTGCAGCGTTCTTAGTATTTGCGAATATTATAGCCTTCTTAGGATCGTACTTGTCTATATAGGCAAGAAGCGTGTGGAATTTTGTGTTGGGGCTCGTTATCGCATATCTATGGATTATCGAACTTACAGTAAGGTCCTCTTCCTGACCAATAGTTATTTTTTCCCTATCTTGCTTCATATGCCTTCTGGCAATATCAAGTATCTCCTTAGGTATGGTTGCAGAGAAAAGCATGGTCTGCTTGTCTTCTGGCATATTGCTTATTATCGCGTCTACATCATCTATGAAACCCATGTCAAGCATTATGTCTGCTTCATCAAGCACCAGGTACTTTATGCCGTTCAGCTTAAGCGCACCGCGCTCTATAAGGTCAAGTATCCTTCCTGGGGTGCCCACGACCATGTTCACGCCTCTCCTTATCTGGTCCACCTGTACGTTTATGGATGCGCCGCCATACACCGTAACGACATGCATGCCGAAATTCCTGCACAGCTTGTCTGCAACTCCGGTAACCTGCAATGCCAATTCCCTTGTAGGTACTATGATTATGGCCTTCAATCCGTCGTTCCTTTGAAGCCTATTTATTATAGGTATCAAGAATGCACCCGTCTTCCCGGTGCCGGTTTTCGATCTAACTATTAAGTCCTTGCCTGCCAGCACCTTTGGTATTGCTACCTCCTGCACTTCGGTAGGATTTAAAAAGTTTATTTTTTTAAGGAAAGCCTCAAGCTCGGGCTTTATCCCTATTTCTGAAAATGTCTTCACTTAAAACACGCACATAAGAAATAACTTCTTATAAACGATAGTATA
>JAKBRJ010000044.1 GCA_021834785.1 Microcaldota archaeon | reverse complement strand
GCCTTCCCCTCATCATGAGATTCTTCTCTATTTTCTTAGGCTTGAAGACAGATGAGAGATATAGGACAGCCTTTTCAACATCGAAATCCTTGCATGAGAATATGTCTATTGAAGCGTGCTTCTGCTCCTTCCAGGTATGTATAGTTATATGCGACTCTGCGATAAGCACGAAGGCAGAGATACCTCCTTTATCAAAAGAATCAGGCTTGCCGTCGTATGGTATAATCTGCGGGGCAGTAATCTTATGCATGCCTATCAATGCAGGCATCTCGTCAAGTACCTTGAAAACAAGTTCCTTAGACGCAAGTGCGCTTTCGTCACATCCTGTCAAATCCAATGTCAAATGTGGTCCCAACATATTATTTCCTCAATTTATGAGCGTGAAGATGAATGAGCGATGATAGAAGCATAGCTCCATCTTTTATATTTAGTGAAGAAGCAGTAGAAAAGTATCCATAGTATGGATACCTGGCCAGTGAGATTTTGTTGAACATCTTTATCTTATCCTGGGTTTTAATTTTTTTTTATTTTTTCCCTTTTGTTTTTTTGTTTTATTTTTAAAAAGTATTGAAAGAAATAGATATTTAAATGTGAGTGTCAGCGTGGATATATTGCAATAATTATAAGTATATCGGCATACAAGTTTTACAGAGGATAAGTGTTGTTATTGTGCTTCTTTTGTTTTGTAGTCGGCCATAAAAATCAAGAAGCCATACATTAATATTGAATGGATGTGAAGCTGTGAAGGTAGACGAGTTAAAGAGAGAGTTGCCTGCAGAGGCAATAGAGAGCATGCTTAAGAGAGGGATTGTGAAGCTGACTCCACCCCAGGAAGCGGCAATCGCCAAAGGGCTCCTTTCAGGCAGGCATATAGTGATTGCGGCGCCTACAGCCAGCGGAAAGACGCTTATAGCAGAGATGGCAATGCTGAAGGCGATAATCTGGAAAAACAGCAAGGCAATCTATGTGGCGCCTATGAGGGCAATAGTAACTGAGAAGTTTCTAGACATGAAAAGAGATTACCCATACATAGAATCAGGAATATCAATAGGGGATCTAAGCTCTTCTGATGAGAGCATTTCTAAGAATGATGCCCTGTTTGTCTCTACGGAGAAGCTTGACAGTTTAATAAGGCACGGAGCCGAGTGGATTCGCGATGCGGGTGTCTTTGTATTCGATGAGGTACATATGATAGATGATGTATCGCGAGGACCTACTCTTGAGATACTTGTGTCCAGACTGAAGAAGATGAACCCCGATGCGCAGATAATAGCCCTCAGCGCAACAATAGGCAATCCGGACGAGATAAAAGAATGGCTTGGCGCTGAGCTTGTATTGAGCGATTACAGGCCTGTACCGCTTAGCAGGGGCATAGTCATTGGCAATAAAATTCTGCACGAAGGCAAGGAGTCTGTCCTTTCAGGATCAAGCAAGATGGTAGATGTACGCGTGGCTGAAGATACCCTTGAGAAAAAGAAACAGTTGATAGTCTTTTATTCCTCGAGAAGAAATGCTGAGTCTGGAGCTGCAAAGCTTTCATCCGCCACTGAAAGATACCTTACTATAGATGAGAGAAAAGAGCTTGAAAATATCTCAGAGAGGATATTGAATGCGATAGACAGGCCTACTGCACAGTGCGAAAAACTCGCAAAATTGGTGAAGAAAGGATCCGCCTTCCATCACAGCGGACTTGTCAATGGGCAGAGAGCAGCGGTGGAAGAAGGCTTCAGAAAGGGATTCATCAAGGCAATTTCAGCTACAACTACGCTTGGATATGGAGTCAACCTTCCCGCGCATACGGTTCTTGTCAAGGATACAACAAGATACAGCGGCAATGAAGGAATGCAGAAGATAAGTGTCAATGAGATACTACAGTTGTTTGGAAGGGCGGGAAGGCCCAGCTACGACAGCGAGGGAAGGGCTTTGATAGTTGCAAAAAGCGAGGGAGAGATAGGATATATAGATTCCAATTATATCAAAGCGAAACCTGAGAACATTATATCTAAGCTTGGAGTCCTGCCTGTGTTGAGAACACACCTATTGGCATTTATAGCTTCAGGTTTCCTTGGAGAGAGGGCAAAAATCCTGGATTTCCTTTCTAGAACATTTTATGGGATTCAGTACTCAGACAGAATAGGCATAACAGAGATAGTTGATGAGATACTTGCAGAGCTTGAGGACTGGGAGTTTATAAGTAAAGCCCGGGAAGGATATATGCCTACAAGAATAGGGAGCAAGGTCAGCGAGCTTTACATAGATCCGGTATCAGCAAAATGGATAATTGATACAATACCAAAAATAGACGATGACATCTCGGGCTTATTCATGATAACCAATAATATAGAGATGAGGCCTTACTCGAGAGTCACAGAAGAGGCAGAACTTGAGCTGCACAAGTATTACGGTATGGTAAAGCAGCATGGTGACATAAACTCTTATTATGATCCTGAGAAGCCGTTCAGCACGGCGCTTATGCTGAGGGATTGGATATCTGAAAAGAGCGAGGCTGAAATATTCAGCAAATATGGAGAGACTCCCGGCTCGCTGTATACCAAGCTCTCGAATGCAAATTGGATAGCCTACTCAGCCATGGAGCTTGCCAGGCTTATAAAAGAGAGACAGAAAGGAATCCTTGAATTGAGGGTGAGGCTCAGGTATGGAATAAAGAAGGAGCTTCTTGACCTTGTAAGGCTTGAGCAAGTGGGTAGAGTCAGGGCAAGAATGATGTATAATGCGGGAATCAGGAAGGTCAGCGATATGGAAAAGCCAGGATCTGCTGAAAAGCTGGAGAGACTTTTCGGCAAGGATATCTCAGAGAAGATACGCAGCCAGACATCTGAACAGTTATGGAGGAAAAGCGGCAATGAGAATTTGGATTAGGCAACTTTGAAGAAAATGAGCAGATATGTGCAGAAAATTATAGGTAGCCTTTTTAAACT
>JAKBRJ010000043.1 GCA_021834785.1 Microcaldota archaeon | reverse complement strand
ATGCTCACAAGCTCTGGTATCCCTTTGTTTAGGGCATACCTGCCCCATGCTATTAAACGTGGCTCTGAATGCTCAGACTCTTGATAAGGAAGCGAGTATTTGTGGGATAACGGCAGGATGTGAATGCTCTCTCCGTTAAATCCCAAGTCAATTAGGCTCTGCTTTATGAAACTGCTCTGCACTATCACAAAAGGATCCATATCTAGAGTTGCTTGCAACATGTTTTTGGAGTAGATGCCGAAATCTGAGAAATAGCTTAGGTATGGGTAGGTTATGCCGTGGTAAAAGAGTATATCATTAGCATGAAAATACCTGAATAGATTATAGAAAGCACCATAGTGCCATATCCTTATATCCGCATTTTCTATCAGGCTCTTAGCAACCCCTGACTTGTATCTTCTCCTTGCTTTTATATAATCGCTGAGCCACTTTCCCTTGCTGTCTAAGCGGATAAACCGGGAAACAAGGTAGCTTATTCTTGCAGGGGTCGGAGTTCTATCGTAATCGTAAGAGGCAAGTATGGGCGTATTATCATATTCGCTGAACAAATCCGCAATAAGCGAGCTATTCCAGCCCTGCGCTCTGTGTATTTTGTCTAGCATGACCATTACGTTTGAGACTGCATCGGCTTTTAAGACTACTGAATGCATCTGAACTATTCTCTTTTTATCCATACATATTCCCCTTCGTGTATATTCCCTACCCTCCCAAAATATTTCCCACCATGCTTCTCCAAGAGCCTCTTCTTCTGCTCGAACTGGTAGTCGTCAAGCTGGGGCTTGTGAAGGCCCACCACGAACTCGCTAGCTTTGCTAATGAGCTCTTCGGTGAGAAGGGAGAGCTCACAGCCCTCGCAGTCCATTTTTAAGACATCTATCCCGCTTGGCATATCCGCAAGGCTGGCGAGCATTTCTGTATTTGAGAGAAGGTCAAGTTTTAGACCGGCTGCGACGCTGTACATAAATCCGCTTGATAAATCTACATATTTCAGCTTTAGCTGCTCGTATGTTTTGTTATATTCTTTGTTGTTTTCTATTAGGTAAACTTTTTTTGCGCCATTCATAAGGAAGAATAGAGCGCTTGAGCCTATTTCTGCGCCTATGTCCAAAACTACCTTGTTTTTCCAGTTGATAGAGCCGTAGCTCCAGATGTAATCGTAGAAATCTACCCACGAGCACAAGGGCTTGAGCTCTCTCTCCAGCTTGGCGTAGCGCAGGTGCTGGAGACGCTGAAGGAGATTTAAGCGAGGGTCATAGTTGTTCATTTTACCGCCTTATTTAGCATGTCTTGCATGTAAGCTTTGTATTCATCTTATTGCTTTCTTCCGTATCTAGCACCTCAATATCCATATCGTAGCCTTATTAGTGCTGACCTTACTGCAAAGAACCATGAGATTTCCTCCTGCGTATAACCGTGTTTTTCCAAGTTTTCGCGCATTATATTTTTTATCCTGATTGCACGCTTGAAATGTACATAAGAGACAGTTGGATTGAAAGGTATATAAGAGACAATAAGATTGAAGCTGTCTGCAATAGAAAACAATGTGAATATTACAGCAGCACCTGCGAGCATAAGTATAACGTCTACCATAGTTAGGAAGCCATATACCTGCGTTACTTGATCAGTTACTGCAATAGTTGCTAGGGCTTTTGGATTTGAAGCAATTTTTGTGATCAGCAGATTTATGGTCGCATTTGTAGTTCTATTGAGGTTGGTAGTTATATTCATCGAAGTTAGGGTTTTGTTATATAGTATTGCAGTGTAATCAGCTAGAGTATGTATGTTTTTCATTGCGGCCGTCTGATGATTTACTGCAATAATTGTAGCTGCCAGAAATACAAATGCAAGAAGGAGATAAAAATCACCTAAAGTAGACCTTGCCGTGCCGCGCTTTGCTACTTTCCTCATCTTCTTGTATTTTTCCAAGTCCTTTTCGCTAAACTTTTCCAAATCTATCTTTTGTTCCATTTTATCTACCAGCTTGTTTTGAGCAGGCTCGCATATAGGCTTGTTGGATGTCCATTTCAATCTACCTCTTCAGCATATGCTCGATCAGCTCGGATAATGAATCTAAACATCTACTATTTATTATAGCTATAGCCATTTCATATCTAATATGTGTGGAGATCACTACTTCTAGAATTTTGGAAGTCTCTTCATCCGTGTTGAGGGGATTTAGCACGTATTCCCACTCTTTTGTTTCCATGTTCAAATGCTTAATCAGAATTTTTCTTTTTACAGCTCTCTCTAATATTATGTATAGGCTATTCTTGTATTCGTTGTTAAGATTTTTGATTAGTATTTCGTTGGATTCTGGTATGTTCATTTAGTCTACCTCTTAAGCATCTCCTCCAGCTTCCTCTTGTATTCCCTTGCGGACTCTATGTTCCTTTCGTATATGACTACCTTATCATCCAGCCCCAGCTTCCTGAGGATGGCTATCTGGGCCCCGTAGCTTGAAATCTCCCTGTCCAAGCCTGCGAGAGAGTTCATATAGCCCAGGATCTCCTTATCACCTATCGGCTTGTTTATGAGCGGATTATCCCTTGTGCCTATGGTGTATTCAGCCTGAGTGAAGTTGAGCTTAAGCAATAGGAAGTCAAAGAGTATGCTTACAAGCACTACGGCAGCGAAGCCGATGGCGTACAGCAGCAGCAGGGTTGAGAGCGTGAAGGAGGGGATGAAGACTTTTATGGCTATCACCACTATGTTCAGGGCGTTGAATATGCCCAGCAGGAAGGATGTGCCTAGCCCGTAGCCCCTGCGGAAGTGCGCCCATGCGTATGAGAAGAATTGCTTGGGCATTTTTATCCCTCTTTCTCATACTCCCCCAGCTTCCTCTGGCTCAGCGCCCTGTCCAGCTTGTCCAGGACCTTGTTGAGCTTGACTATGGCCTTTGCGTGCGCTTCTATCTGCTTGGAGTAGTAGTTGAGCTGGTTCTGTGTGGTGAGG
>JAKBRJ010000042.1 GCA_021834785.1 Microcaldota archaeon | reverse complement strand
TATGGCTACGCGGTTGCAGAGCTGGTCAGCTTCCTCTAGATATTGGGTTGTCAATATTACAGTAACTCCGTTTTTTGCAAGGGCCTTTATGCGCTTCCACATATCAACCCTGTTCTGAACATCCAGTCCTGTTGTGGGCTCATCAAGTATGAGTATCTTTGGCTGGTGTATCATAGACTTTACAAGATTCAGCCTGCGCTGCATGCCTCCTGAAAAGGAGCCAGCTTTTGAATTGGCGAAATCTGTAAGCCCTCCATCGCGGAGCGATTCCATCACCCTGCTGTCCACGTCCTTTATATGGTATAAATCTGCAAAGATCTCTAAATTTTTATATGCCGTAAGCTCTGCGTCTACTACAGTCTCCTGTGTCATGAAGCCTATCATATTTTTTATTTCAGTTGCATGCTTTATGTTATCCATGCCATCAATCAATATGCTTCCGCTTGTTACCCTAAGAATTCCGAGTATCATGTTTATGGCGGTTGTTTTTCCAGCGCCGTTCGGCCCCAATATGCCGAATATCTCTCCCTTCTTTACGCTGAAGGTTATGCCGTCTACAGCTGTAAAATTGCCAAACTTCTTGATTATGTTGTTGACTTTTATTATGTCTTCCAAGCATTCACCTTATTGCCTTTTTCAGGCTTTTCACTGCATTGTCGAAGCCCTTTTTGATATCTGTCAGTGCAGTATCGCCTTTTTTTGTAAGCGTAAAATACTTTTTTAACCTTCCATTTTCTACCCTGGCTGTAATTTTTATGTATCCTGATTTCTCAAGTGCCGATATTACATTATAAACGTCGTTTTTGATATCCTTCGAGAAAACCTTCAGGTTATTGAGCTTTGATATCTCTTTTATCAGCGAATAGGAATAGACATTGCCCCGTTTTATCTTATTCAGTATTATAGCCTTTAGGATTATGTGCTTCAGCTCCTTATCCATGTAAGGATGCCACCCAGCAGGTTCAATATTCTTTGCAATAGCCCCTGATTTTGTCATTTGAGAACCATGATAGTGTTATAGTTTAAAATAAAACTAGTTTATTTTTAAACTATTAATATTTAAAGCTATCGCAAATAGGCAATAAGCCTAATAAAAAAAGCGCCCTATATATAGGGCATTCAACTTCATACTACTCCAGATTCACCGGCATAAAGCAGCATGTCATCGTATCTCTTTGTCAGTTGGCTTGCACGGATGCCGTATATTTCCCTCACGCCCTGCTTGTACGCCAATTCTACAAGGCGCTGCGTTATTATGCCGTCGAACACTATGGACTTTATATCCTTATGGTCCTGTATCGTCAATATCAACTCCCTTATGGGAATTTCGGATATCACCTTCCCATCCTCTGAGAAAAGCCTTCCTCTTAGCGTGTTCTTGAGCTCCGTTAATGCCAATGTATACTTCTCAGACGGCGAAGGCATATGCTTAACCTCTGAAAATTCTATCTTGTCTATGTTCGCAGGCTCTTCCGAATCGGAGCTTATGTGCGGGATATTAGGCTTAGACTCATACTGGCGGGTAGTTTGCTCCTGCGGTGCCTCAATCTTTTGCTCTTTGTACTCTTCGCGTTGCCTGCCATACATCCTACTGGATATCTCAGAGGGGCTTGGCATATCTGTCCTCTCGCTTTCGTATCTTCTCTGCCTTTGCCTTGGGTTCCTTTGCTGATATGAGGAGGCTTGTTTTTCCCTCTCTCCCCTATCAATGTTTTGGGATTCCCGATAATCTTTATGGGTATCCGTCTGCTCAATGCTAGGCTGCTGCACTGTTGTATGGTTATTCTGCCTGGAGTTGTATTTCTGCCCTGAAAGCACCTGATCTATGGGCACCCTCGACCTTAACGCCTTTATAATCTCCTTCCTGGTCAGCTCTTCGACCTCTTTCCCATCTGGGGCCCTAGCCACATAATCGACTTCCGCCATGTTCGTTATGCCTTTGAGGATCATATCGCCTCCATGATCGCCATCAAGGAATAATGTGACCTCCTTCTGTGAGCATAGGTTGAGTATGGTCTTTGGTATATTGCCTGTAGCGCCGCCAATTGCTATGCAGTTCGCTATATCGCTCCTAAGCAGATTGACTACGTCCGCCCTGCCTTCCACGATTATAAGATCCTCATTTTTATTTATATCCGGGCCAGCTGGGAGGTTGTCTGCACCATAGAAAACTACAGTGCTAGATTTGACTTCGGATTCGACCAGGTCGCTTATCTCCCTGCTGTCGGGTATTACGTTTTCCATCAGGTTCTTGACAAGCTCCTTTGCCCTGTTTATAACGTGGGTACGCTTTTCGTTCCTGGTATCCTCTATCTTTTCTATCTTAAAATTTGTTTCAAATGGGCCTACCCTGTCTACCGATTCTATCGCTGCAGCCAGTATACATGTCTCTACCCTGCCCAAAGATGAAGGAAGCAACAGCTTTCCATAAGTCTTGTTGCCCTGCGATCCGCTGTCTATCTCTATCCTTCCTATCTTGCCATTTTTTTGCAATTCCCTTAAGTCAAGATCGCTGCCCAAAAGGCCCTCAGTCTGACCAAATATTGCACCTATTATGTCCGGTTTCTCTACTGATCCGGATATGTTGAATTTTGCTTCAATCATATATTTTACTATATCTATGTATGTTTTAGCCATGATAAATCACTCCTATTGACTTCTTCAGGAACAGGCATACCGATAGGGTGTTTATTCAAGTAAAGTTTCAGCAGTAATTAATGAGTGTAATTCGCCATGCTGTACGCACTCGTGCGCAGAGCACCAGACTCTTTTAATACCTGAAAAATACATCGATTGCACCTTATAAATATGACTCTTCCAAAGCTATATTGCCTAAATAGATATATAAACTTTATCTACCTGCTTTGCACGTATACGGCATTCACGTTTTATCTGGTCTATTGGCAATGCAATCTTGATATTCGTCGAGCCATTCCATGTGCCATGAATACGGGCTGTCCTTTATCACTATTATCTCGCGTTTGTTGTTGGGATCGTTGGCAAGCTTCTTCT
>JAKBRJ010000013.1 GCA_021834785.1 Microcaldota archaeon | reverse complement strand
GCATCAGAATCCATTGCGTCCGCAGAAACAAAAATATAAATAACAGTGATGCATTAACTTTATATTAACAATTCCTAACCAATAAGGTGTTACGCTGAACGAAGACGAATATGTAAAGCTTTTAGACCGGGCATTCGAACAGGCCCCAAGCCTAAGCAGCGAGAAGTCTGATTTTGAGATACCTAAAGTGGATTCGATAGTGCAGGGCAACAAGACAATCATAAGGAATCTGTCACAGATTGCAGACAAAGCAAGAAGATCGCCCAGCGACATAGCAAAGTACCTGAGCAAGGAATTCGGGGTTCCCGTAGGCATAGAAGACCAGAGGCTGGTCCTCAACGGCAAGTTTTCCAATGACGATATAGAAAAAAGGATGCATAGGTACTTCGACGTATATGTCATATGCAGGGAGTGCGGCAAGCCCGATACTCATTTGGAGGGTGCCGGACGCGGCATGTTTTTCATGGTGTGCGAAGCATGCGGTGCAAGGTACGGCATAAAGAATTATTGATGTGTTTATATGGCTAACAGAAAACCAGCTTTCGACAGCAGAAGGGGAGCGCCAGTAGCATACCGGTTGAAAACTCCGCAGAACGGCGAGTTCGTAGGCAGAGTTATAAGGATAGAAGGCGCTACAAAATTCCTGGTGCACTGCCACGATGGAAAGGACAGGCTTTGCATAATACCCGGAAGGTTCAGAAGGAGATTCTGGATAAAGGTTAACGACGTGGTGCTTGTGAAGCCGTGGGTGGTTCAGGCAGACGAAAGAGGCGATATAATCTGGAGATACAGCCTTTTAGACATAAGCAAGCTCAAGGACATGAAGCTTGTCGAGTGATCAGCATAATCATTAATAAATCTAATCTACATATTGATGTGTTTATTTGGGCGCTTTGCTTGCAAGATTGATTGGGGGTATATATGCAGACATTGAACGATCTTTTGGTAGAATCAAAGATATTCGCTAATAGGGAGGTTTTGTCTCCGCATTATACTCCGCAGAAGCTAGTTTTCAGGGAGAAGGAGATAAACAATATAGAAAGAGCATTGGCTCCTTCGCTGAAAGGCGAACGGGGCAGGAACCTTTTCATCTATGGCAAGACAGGTACGGGGAAGACCAGCTGTGCAAAGTACGTAATAAACGAGGTCAACGCCATACCAAATACCAAGGCGAAGATATCATACGTAAATTGCAGGATATACAATTCTAGGTACAGGATACTGAACAAGGTAATAAGCGATCATATCCCGACATATGCTAAGAGAGGGTATGGCGCAGTTGAGCTTTACGAGAAACTGATAAATTGGATAGAGGAGGACAGCAAGATACTCGTAATCACGCTTGATGAGGTTGATGTGGTGAGGGACCTTGACGACCTGATATATACGCTGACAAGGATAAACAGCGACATACGCGCAGGGGGCGTCACGCTCATAGGCATATCAAACAAGGTATCATTCAAGGAAGACCTTGACCCTAGGAGCCTTTCTACGCTTTATGAAAGCGAACTCATATTCCCGCCATACTATTCCAACGAGATATTCGCTATAATAAAAGACAGGGCCGAGGCCGGATTCAAGAAAGGCACCATGGACGACGAGATACTGCATTTCATAGCTGCCAGCGCATCAAAGGAAGGCGGCGATGCCCGGTTTTCGTTGAAGGTAATGTCAAAGGCAGGCGAGATAGCCGAAGAGCGCAGCCAAAAAGCGATAACGATGAAGGAGGCTGAAGAAGCAATAAAGGCGGCTGAGAGCGAGATAGTCTACGATTTGATATCAACTCTGCCGGAGCACCAGAAACTTGTTCTGTATTCGATAGTGCTGCTTACCGGAAGCGGAGGCTCTTACAAGAAGCTCATAGACGGGATGGATACATACATATTCAGCGGCGAGATATACAGCAGGTACAAATCCATATCTGAAGGTTTGCATAAGCAGGCCAAAAGCGAGAGGTGGTACAGGAACTATATATCAGAGCTGGAGATGCAAGGGCTTATAGTGTCATTCGATTCAAGCAAAGGCGTGCGCGGCCATACTAAACTTATAAAATTGCTTTATCCTGTCAAGAAGACGCGCGATGTCCTAGAGCGCGATATATTCGGCATTGCGAAAGCCAACGGCATAGAGCCCGCATCTGTATAGGTGTTCTTTTGGCATACTATGATATTGTATCTGAAGGCTGCGATTTCTCCAAGGATTTCCAGATGCGCCTGGGATTTTCCAAGGTATTCTCTGCAGGCAAGGACATAGGGATGCATGATGCAGATAAAAAAGCAGGAGATTGCGACGGATGCATAGCCTATGGGAGCAATGCGTCGAATATGATACACATGGTAAGATCTGGGGCAAATGCCATAATGCTGAAGGATTTTAAAATAGAGAAGAAGCTTCTTGAGATAGCGATAGAAAACGAATGCATATTGCTGATTCCTTTCAACAGCATAATCTCTTCATATGGGTTTGAGCGCTCCAGAAATCTATTCAAGGCAAGCAAACTTCTAACATATGCTACGAAAAAGGGCGCCAAGATATCATTCATAAGCATGGCAAGCTCAAAAATAGGCATGTGCTCATACATGCAGCTCGTCGAACTCGCGAAGATGCTCGGCGCATCAGAGAAAGAGGCGCGCGACGGGATAGGCAAAACAACAAAATTGGTGTTTGACATATGATACGGGAAAAGCACAGATATCTACTTGTTGAATACAACAACGAGATGCCGCAGGACAAGACTGCATTCTCAAAAGCCCTGCATAGGGAGATAATGTCATGTTTCGGCCAGCTGCATTATTTCAAGGGGAGTTTCCGCATAATGGAATTCCCAAGCGGCAATTTTTTTATCATCCGTTCAAGCCTTAACGAATACGAAAATTTGATAAGGGCGTTTGCACTCATAAAGAAGCTTGGGGGCGACGACGCCGCGTTTTACACGCTCAGAAGCTCAGGCACGATAAAAGCGCTGAAGCAATATTTAGGCAAAATGCAAAATGATGCCGAAGGCGCTGAATAAGAAACAGTTAAAATGCAAAATCACCAGTATAAAATAATGGGACGCCTAAATTTGCTAATGAAGAAAGATTTAAATACATTAATAATGCATATTTTGATAGGTGAATAATCTATGGGAACAAATAAGTTTCGAGCGCAAAGCGCTATGGAATATTTAATGACATACGGATGGGCTATATTGATAATAGCAATCGTTCTGGCGGCAATGTTTACACTGGGCATATTCAAGAGCCCTGTTGGAACTACATGCAGGTCATTTCCTGGGTATGTGTGCACAGCACCCGTGTTTACAGGAACACTGTCTGCTGGAGGTAACTTCATAGCCAGTGTAGGCCAGGGAACTGGAGCTACGTGGTATGATGTTGGATATGTGTACGTGCCTTCATCGTCATCTACAACTACCCCTGTTGCTGCTGCGTTGGGTTCATCTTCAGGAACAACTGGCGGAAACTGGATAGATGTGGCCAGTGTATTGAACACAGGCTCAACTACAACTGCAACACTGCCTGTACCTATCGGAGCATCAAGCGGAACAATATGGGCAGAATACGCAACAACGAGTGGAGGTACTCCATCAGTAGTTCTGCAAGTGGCAAAGGCAACAGTATCCTAATCTTAGGATAAATCCGGTGTAGGGCATTTTCCCTACATCTTTCTATTTTCTTTTTTCTTTTCTAACACAGAATGCGATAACAACAAATTCATTTCTTAAGTTCCTGCAATTCGCTTTTCATCCTAAGCACATCCATGATCTCGTTCGTGCTCAGCAGTGGTTTTCTTAGCCTATCGTTGTCGTCAATCGATATCCTAGGGCATGCGGTATTTACGAAAGCATCAAATTCCATCATGTTGTTTATCGATTCGAAATCGAATGTATTTGATACAAGGATCTCGGCGTTGAATCCTTGGGCTTCTATTCTGTCCTTAAGGATCTTTGCCAGCTGCATGTTATGCTGGCCGTTCTTTGTGCTTAGCAATATGCCGAAGTTCTTTGCATCTAGTGAAGCGAGTATCTTTCCGTTGCGCTTCTTCCTGTATGTTTCGCGCATTCTATCGATGAATTCAATCTTGTTTTCGAACGGCTCTATGACAAGAAACGGTTTTGTAGTGGAAAGCAAAGCGCCCAGCGGATGGAATATCCCTCCGCCGAAATATATGAGCACATCGACATCCTTGTTTATGGATGCTGCGCTGCCGATATCACATCCCAGTATCTGCCCTCGCGCCTTGGCAAATCCGTAAGGTTTGCCTATAAAGACATCCTTCCCATTTTTCTCGTAAAACTGCTTGATGCCATCCAATTGGTGCACATGCTGTATCGTAGTGACCAGCCCAACCTTTTTATAATCAGATATATACTGCAATGATGGCTCAAGCAATGCAAGCGGCGCATCGATTGCATATTCTATATATTCAACATCGAAGTCCACATGGTGGAATTCTGCATGCCCAAAATGTATGAGCTTATCTGCTTTCAGGTTTTTAGCCTCGTCTATTGCAAGATCGCATGCCCCGAACGTTGGCGATGCTGAGATAAAGACCTCATTGCCTTCGCGTTCGAGCGCCTTCGCATGCTCCAGCGCTTTTTGCTTGAGCCCTTCCGGAAACTGCAGTAATATTCTCATTACGCCCACAACATTAAAAGATATACATTATAATATTTAGAATTTAGCCAATGCAAAAAGAAGAGAAATAGGGAAAATGTGCATTAGGTCATGCACTGCTTGTCTTGTAATGGCCTGAAAGCTTAGAAGCAGCCCTCCTAAACGCCTCTTTTGCATGCGGCATGTTCTGTTTTGTGGTTGCTATCATAAATACAGACTGGCCCTTTCTTAAACGTGCAGCAATGCCAGTGGGCTTGCCGAAAGCATTGTTCATACCTTGTGATATCCTGTCTGCTCCTGCACCTGATGCCATCTTATGCTCCCTTATTACTATGTGGGGGTAAACCAACACCCTGAGCAGAAAATTTCCAGGTATGTTGTTTTCAAGGTACCTGTTGGCAATCTGCCTGGCGGCTTCAAGAGAATTGGACCTAAGCTGTATCGGCTCCTGAACATCAAGCTTAAGCTGAAGGTCATAGTTCTTGTTTTCAGTACCCATCTTGAATACAAGGAGGCTCGTATGCGGCAGCGCTCTAACATAATTTTTCCTTGGCTTCTTCTGGGAGTACCTAGCCCATGCCTGTGAGCTTATATTCCTAAAAGTTCTTGCTGGCCTTATTCTTGCCATAATAATCACTAAGTATACAATTTACGCTTTAAAGTAGTAATTAATTTATATGCGAAAACTATAAAAAGAGTTGCATCTTTGCCTGAAATTCGCATGCTATGGCATTATTGGTGCGCACGCATGCGATACACGCTTAATTGCATGCCACTAAGCCTATTTATATTTTGTCTTGCAAGTTATTTTGTGGTATTATGGATTTGGTTGATAACGCTTTGACAAATGATGATTTTGAGAACGACGTTTTCAGGGCAAAAATAGCAGTATGTGGATTAGGGGGAGGGGGGAGCAACACAGTTCAAAGGCTGAGCAAATCAGGAATAAAAGGCGCGTCGCTTATCGCAATCAACACCGACGCCAAGCATATAAACAGCCTTGATTCATCGATAAAGAGGATACTTATCGGAGGGCCGCTGACAAGAGGCATGGGTGCAGGGGGCTTTCCAGAAATGGGTGCAAAAGCTGCAGGATACTCGAGGAGCGACCTCGAAAGCGCACTGCAGGATTATAATCTTGTATTCGTGACTGCAGGAATGGGGGGAGGCACCGGCACTGGCGCTGCACCAGTTGCAGCAGAAATAGCAAAGAGAAACGGCGCTATAGTGATAGGCATAGTCACATTTCCGTTCAGGCTGGAAAGGGTGCGCCTGGAGACTGCAAAGAAAGGCGTAGAGGAGCTGAGGAAGAACACGGATACGCTTGTGATAATAGATAACCAGAGGCTTGTGGAGTTATATCCTAACCTTGCAATCGAACAGGCATTTAAGGTGGCTGATGAGGTCACTTCGAGGGCCGTAAGGGGCATAACTGAAACCGTCAACGTGCCCAGCTTCATAAACCTGGACTTTGCAGATGTTAAAAGCATAATGAACAGCGGCGGCATTGCAATGATAAGCATAGGAGAAGGCAAGGGCGCAAACAAGGTCGATGACGCAGTAGAGGATACGTTAAGGAACAAACTGCTTGATGTGGACTATGAAGGCGCCACAGGTGTGCTGCTGCACATAACTGGGGGGGAGGATATGACCCTTGGCGAAGCCAATGAAGTCGGCAGGAAGCTTACCGAGATGGCAGCCCCTACTGCAAATGTGCTATGGGGTGCAAGAATTGATCCTGCATACAACGGCAAGATAGAAGTCATTGCAATATTCACCGGTGTCAAAAGCCCCGAGATAATGAGCCAATCACGCCAAAGGGACGAAGGTAAAGGTTTGGGCATTGATACGTTATGAATTTACCGCGCTGCATTTTTTGGCGCCCTTTGTTTAAATATATGGGCAAACAAATGAAATATAGCAAATCTTATTGGTGGCTAACGTGGCATATCTTAAAAACGACGATATAAAAGCTATAAAAGAAATGTTCCAGAAAGACCTAAAGGGAGACGTCAATCTGATGTTCTTTTATGACGATAAAAAAGAAGCATGCGAGTATTGCACCGAGACGCGCGAATTGCTCAAAGAGCTGGCATCCACCGACAATCGCATAAAACTTGTCGAATACGACATAAACAAGTCTCAAAAGGAGGCGAAATTTCTGGGCATAGACAAGGTGCCTGCATTGGTGATAGGCGGCAGCAGGATATATAACGCGTTTTATTTCGGTATTCCGGCAGGGTACGAATTTGCATCGCTCCTTGAAGATATAGTGGATGCATCCAAAGGCATTACTAGATTGTCTAATGCGACAAAGGAGCGGCTAAAAGACCTGAAGAAGCCCGTAGACATAAAGGTATTTGTGACTCCAACGTGCCCGTGGTGCCCGAAAGCGGTCAGGATAGCCCACCAGTTCGCCATGGAGAACAAACTTATAACAAGCAGCATGATAGAATCATCGGAGTTCATGCAGCTCTCTGAAAAGTTCAAGGTCATGGCTGTGCCAAAGATAGTGATAAACAATGACATATCATTTGAGGGCGCCCAGCCCGAGGAAAAGTTCCTCGAATATGTGATGGACGCGGCCAAATGAGCCAGAGCCAACAAATTAAACTGGCTCTGTTGGCATAAATCAAATACTGCTATTCCTTAATGAATGCTATTACTGCCTCTGCAAATTCCTTAGTTCCCAAAGGTTCTACACTCATGAATCTTGCGATGTCCTGCGTTACTTTCTTTGCGCTTACTGCCTTGTCCAGCGCATTGTTTATGAGATCCCTTGCTTCTGCCCACCCAATAAATTCCAGCATCAGTGTACCTGCCTTTATCATGCCTGTAGGGTTTGCGACGTTTTTCCCAGCGTATTTCGGTGCAGTGCCGTGAACAGCTTCAAACATGCCTCCGGTATCGCCGATGTTGGCGCTGCCCAACACTCCAATATCGCCTATAAGTGCTCCTGCTGCATCTGATATATAATCCCCATTCAGGTTTGGTGCAAGTATGACGTCATAAAGGGCGGGCTTTGCTATCACCTGTTGGAACATGTTGTCGGCTATCCTGTCATTTATTAGCAGCTTTCCGCTTGGCATCGCTCCATTATACTTGGAATATAATTCTTCTTCCGTGACTATGTCATTCCTGAATTCGCCGATTGCGGTTTCGTAGGCCCATTCCCTAAACGCCCCTTCTGTATACTTCATTATGTTGCCCTTGTGCATGATTGTTACAGACCTTCTTTTGTTCTGCAGCGCATATTTTATGGCCATGCGCGTTATTCTCTGGGTCTTCATCTTGCTGATTGGCTTTATGCCTATCCCTGAATCATCGGATACCTTCACACCTAGAGAATCATTAAGGAACGCCCTCAATCTTCCGGCTTCTTCGCTTTGCGCCTGCCATTCTATTCCTGTATAAAGATCATCGGTGTTCTCCCTGAAAACAACCAAATCAACATTTTCCGGATTCCTTAGCGGGCTTTCCAACCCATTAAAATATTTCACCGGTCGTATGTTTGCATATAAATCCATCATCAGCCTTATGGCAACATTAAGCGACCTGAAGCCTTTGCCTACCGGGGTTTCCAACGGCCCTTTGAAAAGAAGCCTGTGCTCCTTTATGCTTTCCAATGTCTCGTCAGGCAGCCTCTTCCCCATTTTTTTCTCTGCCTCCTCTCCTGCAGATACCTCTATCCATCCTATTTTTTTATTTCCGCCATATGCTTTCTCTACAGCTGCATCTATTACGCCGATAGATGCGCGCGTAATTTCGGGGCCTATGCCGTCACCCAAAGTATAAAGTATCGATGGCGCATCAGGCACCGCAAATCGTCCATCCCTGAATTCTATTTTATCCATTCTATCACGCTATAATTAAATTTAAACAACATATTTAAAGCAAAATTGGAAACGTATGAAGTCGCATAAAAATTATGCTTCTATTGCATTGGTTGTCTCATTGGCTCCTTTGTCCCTTTCAAGCGTGTATACTCTAGCAGAATTTATCTGCTTTAAATCATCGTCATGCGTTATTATGAATATCTGCTCTACTATTTCAGGCAGGGTATTGCTGAACACCTCTATCAGCCTCTGTATGCCTGCATTGTCTAGGTTATGTGTCGGTTCGTCAAGTATCAGCCATCTTAGGTTGGGAACTATGACCATACCCATTGCTATCCTAAGGGTAAGGCACGCCACGCTTCTTTCGCCCCCGCTTGCAACGGTATCTATAGGTACCCAAATTTCATTGCCATCTATGTTCAGGTTGGCCTCAAGAACATAGTCATCCTTGTGCGCATTGAGTATCAGTGCAGGGTAATCCGAATATGGATAAAGCCCCTGCCAAAGATTTTGCATGAGTGCATTGATCGAAGATACTAACTGCGTTCTAAGAAAAACCTCCGTGTCTATAAGTGCCGTCTTGAATTTGCTAAGGTTATCAATAAGTGCTGCCCTTGATTTAATCCGCGCGTCTACCTCGTCAACTAAGGCCAGGCCCTTTTTCTTTTCATCAATCTGCTTGGAAAGGTTGATCCTGAATTTTGCATTGCTTTCGGATTTTGATATCAAAGCGCTAAATCTCGTGCTCATATCCGTAAACTCTTTCTGCACCGCATCGATGCTGCTCTGGTCTATCTTCATGGACTTCAATATTTCGTTTATCCTCTCAAGCTTTTCATTATCCTGCTTAATCTCAAGAGAAATTTTCTGCATGCGTTCCAGTTTTTCAAGCATCATCCTTTCCTGCTCGAGCTTTTTAGACAGGGTTTTATGCTCTTTGTCCTCCTCATCTATCTTTTTTGTAATGTTCGAAAGTTCTGCATTGGCGATTTCCAATGCCCTTTTGTCCTTCTCTAAGTCTATGCTTAAGTCATTATGCTCGGCTATCTTGCTCCTGAGGAGTTTAAGCTTGTCATGAAGCGCGCTCAGTTTCTTGATCTCCAAACTTTTGATTTCTATTTCAGTTTTAATCTTTACATTGCGCTCATCTATTTCTTTGAGCAGGGCTTCCTTCCCTCTGAGGAGCTGGGCCCTTAGGCTTTCGTCCAATTCGCGTTCGCATACTGGGCATTTGCTTATATGCTTCTGGAGCTCCCTGATCCACTCCTTTATCTCATCAGATCTCGTGCTGTTCTTAGCCATCTCGCTCATGGCATTCTGCACCTGTAATGTATTCTCATCTGCGCGCTTTTCGATATTCTGCGAATTAAGCTCTTTCAATTCCCTTTCCATATTTCTATAATCAGATTCTTTTTTTTCATTAATCTTTATCCGTTCCTTCAATTCAGCAGTGCTTGCTGTGAGTTTCTGCTGCGAACGCCTAAGCTCATTTATGCCAGAATTGAGAGCCGATTCTTTTTTTGACAATTCAGCTATTTCGTCGCTTATCTTCGGGTTTATGCCCAATGATTCAATGCGCTTAAATTCCTCGCCCAATGTCGTTATCCTGCTTTTTACCTGTGTTGCGCGATCTTTAAGTTCTACCTTTTCCGCATATGCTTTTTTCATTTCGGATAACTTTGCCGCATGCTCCCGTTTTTTTGCCTCCAATGCTGTATGCTCCTTATCAATTTCTGCGGTTTCAGCATCAAGCTTTTTCAGTTCTTCAGCAAGTGATGCAAGCTGCTCCTTAAGCGCCTTGACATCGGCATTTTCTATTATGCGGTCATCCTCTTTAAGGAGCCCCTTTACGTTGTTTATTAAGGATGTAACATTCTCTTCGACTGTAGCAAAATGGTCAAGGCCAAGCATCTCGTCTATGGCCTTCTTCCTTTCGCCTTTCCTCAATTCTAAAAAATAGTCAAGGCGATTCTGTTCCGCGTATATGGCCCGTGAAAACGTATCGTAATCTATCTTAAGCAATGAGGCTATCTCCTCATTCACCCTTTCGGGCTGCGTCTGCAGGTACTTTCCATTTTTCTCTATCAGCGCTTCGCTGCCTTTACCCTTTTTAAGGGTCCTTTTTATGACGTATATGTCATTGCCTATGTCGAATGCAAGTTCAACCTCGGCCCTGTCTTCGACTGTCGGTCTGTTAGTCGGTATGTCTTCTATCTTGACCCTAGACTGCTTCAATGCCGGGAATGTGCCGAAAAAGGCGAATGATATTGCGTCCATTACCGAACTCTTCCCAGCGCCCATGACTCCCAATAAGACATTGACTCCCTGCTGAAATCCGAGCCGCGTGTCCTTGTGGGTCTTCCAGTTCCTGAGTTCTATGGAACGTATCATTTCTTCGCCGCTGCGCTAAACGCACAATTTATATTGCAAATTTAAGTATAAATCATTAACCTTGAAAAGGAAAAGAAAAGGAGGTCAGAGCAGGCTTTCTTCGGAAACCTCTACCTCGCTTACTCCGTCTATTTTTTTCAGCTTGCCCTCCATGTCCTGCATGTTCGGATCGCTGTCATTGAATTTGAAGAAGACCTTTAGCACCTTTATCCCGAAGGCTATGTCCTCGAATTCTATGCTTGCGGGGGCGTACTCTTTCTTTATATCCTCCCTAACCTTATCTATCTCCCCCTCCTTCGGGTACACTTTATAAACTACGCCTACTGTTGACATCATGGTCCCTCGAATCCGCATTCATTGCATCTATAAATGTTTGTTATCTTCCTGCAGTGGTCGCATCTTATTATCGTGCTTTTGCCGCATTTTGGGCACGAAAATTCAGTATATTCGTGCGTCAGCCTGCCGCAAGATACGCAAGTCTTACCTGGTAATACATTAGCTATAAAATCACCTAATTGCAAATACCTTTTTGCACCTAACCTATTTTATCTCTTTCGGTTGCGGTTGGTTTTTATACTATTACGCATGCCTTTTTCAGCTCTTGACATTATGTGCAACGCTATTGCAAGAATCACCACCGCTACTGCAAATATTGCAATATCTAATGCTAATATGGCCATCAAGATTGGTTTAAGCCCTTTAACGCTGGCATTTGTAGGCGCAGTCGCATTGGCTATCATGCTGTTATCTAATAATCTTGTGCTGTTGCCGAGCATGCTTGCAAGCATAGCAGATTGGTAAGCGTCCAGCGCATCAGAATGGGCAAGTGTGGCATTGGCGCCGTTTATGCCTGCTTCGTGTACGTAGAATAGCGCTTCGTTGCCGAATTCGGTCGCCCATATGCCATATGTAGAGTTGTAAGCCAGCCTTGTGGCGTCGGAAGTCAAGTTTTGTGTCGACAGATTATAATATCTGCCTATGCTTCCCAATGCTATCGCATAATCGGAATCAAGCAGCGCCAAAGGATAGTTGCCCTGCCTATATGCTGACAATGATGTAGCCAAATAAAGCCCGGGGTATTTCGTTGCATTTGATATCCTTGAAGCCGCTGCATCTTTTACGTTCTTGGAAAATATTACATGCGTTCCATTGATGTTTGAGGCTATGCCATACATGAAATTGGCAGCGCTGCACCATCCGCTTGCACTTGCACCCTCATAGATATCCCTTAAAACCCCATCGGTATCTATCGCAGTAAGGTTGTAGGTGCCGATTGTTGCGTTGAGCGTGTAATTTGCCCATGATTGCCTAAGTTCGCCCCCAAGCACGTATTCATAGTTTGCATTCGTTATTTGCGGCGCCGTGAGATTTGAGCAATACGCGCCGATATTCGTAAGCGTACTTAACCCCTCTGCCTTATTGGTATTGTGGTGCAGGAATGTAAATACGTTCAGGTAATCAAGGAAGCTCAGGTCTGCGCTCAAATAATAATATCCCTTTGCCGACAATGCACCGCTTTGGTTTAGCATAGCCGAAAATCTCCTGCTCACATTGTAAAATCCAGGTTCTGCCGAAAGTTTTGATATTGCATTTCCTGTGAGGTTATACGTGAAATTCGAAAGTTCAGCAAATCTGCTGATGTTGCAGGAATTTGAGCAATTAAGTGTGGCATCAGGGATCTTGCTAACATTATATCCAATATAAGGGTTGAAAGCAGTCTGTTCGCCCGCTATGCTCCTGCCATACAATGCATAGTCGCTCGCCTGAGATATGTTGGAAACTTGTATCAATGGCATGTTGAATGTTTTTTCTATTATGTAATACAATTCGTTTTCGAACGATGCATTTGAAACCTTTGGCACAAGCGCGAATCTCATCCCGGCCGCCTTTGCCGCGGCCATCTTATCATAAACGCCCCCTACCTCGCCCACATTGCCGTTTGGAGATATGGTGCCAGTAAGCGTAAAGTCTGAAGGCAGGCCTATGCCTGTGAAGGCAGATACGCCAAGTAGGGTCATTGCCATTCCTGCGCTTGGTCCTGACACATTGGCATTGATGTCGTTTATCCTATATGTGAAATTGTAGTTGCTATAATTTTTATTTAAAAATTCTGATGCATATATGGCGGCAGTGGTTGCTGATTTGATGGTGCTATTGCCCACCTCTGCGGGCCCGACTACTGAAGTAGTGCCAGTCCCATTGCTTATGGTCAAGCTTATCGTAGTGAGTATGCCAGTATTGTTCTGCAATATGACTGCAGGTGCATGAACATATGAAGTGCCTATCGTTGCAGCTGCAGTCAATCCGGTCAAAAGTTGTATTATTCCAAATGCAATAAATATTAATGCAATATGATTCCTCATCAAAGCACCACAAGCATAATAAATGAAGCCAACTACTAATAAACTAATCGTGCTCCTTGTTACCTTGCATATAAAAAACTAGCTGGCAAAAATAAATACCTGCTGCTAGGAATTTTCAAATTTCTTTGCTCTCGCCCAAAGCTCGTCAAACCTGCGGTTAGCGTGCCTGAAATTGATGCTTACTATATGTTCGCTCTTCTTGTTTATTATATTCAAGGGCGGTATCTTGTAAGCAGAACCTGAGTCTATTAAGAGGCGTTCGTGCTGCTCCAATGCGTCCTTCTCGTCAAGTATCCTAAGGTCAAATGCCACTCCTTCATTAAGGAGCTCTTTCTTAAAGTCATAATAAATCTTTTCAAAGTCTTTTCCGAGCCTCTCTTTTTTAGTCAGCAAATCTACTGCGATAAAATTCCTGTTGCGCCCTTTTAGCATCACCGAAAGGTTGTCAAGCGCCTTGGTGTCGAAATGCATGTCCAATATTTTTATCCTTCCGTTAAGATTGCCTACGAGTTTCTCGGTAAGCAGCACCATGTTAGAATATGGCGTATTGGGATCCATTTCTATCTGCAGCCGTTTTTTGGAAGATGCGCTCTTAGTCTCATAAAAACCTGAGATCCCTGCCATAAATGACATAATTCCTCCGATGTAAGATAGGGTTATTATGCTCAATGTGCCATTGAAGTGTATGTTGGCTTCGAGCAGTGCGGTCAAAAGTATAAATATCAACGATGCGAAGGCAAGGCTTATGCTCATTATGCGGCTGAACGCCTTTGAGAACAGCCACAGTATTCCAATTGCAAACATGATTATGGCAAAAGGCAGCATGATATATGTTATGTAAAGCGCGAATTTTATCACAGATGCACTGGAAATTGTGGCCATTAGCGAGGAATTAGCGCTCAGGTTGTATCCACTTATCAATCCTATGGCTGCAGAATCAAATCCTATGGAATAAGAGAGCGCTTGCATGTAATAAAACACATATAGCACTGCGATGAATCCTCCGGCTATCGAAAGTCCAAGGGCAGCATCCCTCATGTTCGCCATGCCTATATTTGGATGTTAAAATTAAAAATTGGTTGTCTGGCTAACATCGATGAATTCATTTACCAGCACTGTGGCATACGAACCTGATGGCAACGAGAACCGCATAGACGCGCCCTCTTCCATTTCAGTATAAGATATGTCTTTATATGGCGCGAATACTGCCCTGTATGTGCCTTTACAATTTATCTCAGGCATGCTCTTAACTTTAAATGATTCCTTTGCAATGCCTAGCTTCTCCATTGCCCCTTTTTCTATGTCGTTGATGCTATCCGAATTATAGCCGACTATGCTCCCTGCTATGAACATCCCATCTGCATCGCCGCCATTGAAGCAACTCAATGTTCCATAATCTGGGAAGCCATACGCATTTCTGCCGCATAGCGTGTCCCCAGCAACAGGATTGATCATGCCATTGCGTATCCTGTATTCAACTACATCGTTGAATATCCTGCTTTCAACGGAGTGTACGAACATGAGCAGCGTCTGCCTCGGCAATTTCCTCATCGCGTTGGCGTAATTTCCGGGGAATCTAGACAGGTATTCTATAACGAGCAATTCGTATTTCAGGTACTTCGGAAAATAAGAGAGCGCTTTTTTGAAATCCTGCTCGTTATGGAGCCTATCCCTGGCATCTATCGCGTCTTCATTCCTCTCGTTTTTCGTGTCGGTCAAGAAAGACATCACCGCGCCTTCAAAGTCGCTTTTCAATATGCTTAGCCCGACATCCACATTATTGCCCCTGGATCCAAAACGCTGGTCGCCAAAATAATTAGGGAAGACCCCTCCGAGTTCGTCGATTATCCGTTGTGCCTGCGGATGCTTAGGCGCGTGTCTTACCGCAACGGTGAACCTGTTGCCCAAAAGGTCGCCCAGCTTCACAGGCGCACTCGCCTTCCAAGCCCCGTTTATGGATATGTCTTTCATATGCATACTAAGGAGGCGTTCGGGCTCAACCCCGAAGATGCTGCACAGTTGCGTAGATGTGGATTGCCTGTCCTTGGTGCCAGCAAAGCCTACTGACTTCATCCCTCGCCTGAAGCTTTTTGCTATGCTTCTAAGCGCCTGAACCGTGTTCCAATCCTTTTTCTGCATTATAAAATTTGAAAATTTGCAATCGTCGCCACTGCTTCCAGAATCGGATCCTGGCGAATAGGCACTGCCCAGTTCAAAGACTCTGCCGTCCAAACCTATCTCTTCTACGAGAAAGTCGTCGGGCGAGCTTTTTATAATGCCCTTTATCTTATCGGATTTTGAAAGCGTTATCATCGTGCATCGCCTGATTTTTTCCTGCGCCTGAGCTTTGCTCTGCTGCTCATTTCAATCCCTTCCAGCATGTATACTGAATTCTCCATTCCTATCCTGAGGGACAGGAGAAGGAATGCCGATATTATTATCACGATGACACCCAAAGGCCCTACCCTAAACAGAAGAAATGCGAAGAGTATTGCCATAGCTGGCGCATGTTCACTTCGCGTGGCTATGAGCAGCAATATGCCCAAAAAGAGTATCAGCGTAAAAAGCAGATATTCTGGTACGAATGGAATGAGGATAAATCCGAGATAGCCCATGCCTGCAGCTATGAAATAGCTCTTCAAGAATTTTGATGGCTGCGCAGATCTTGATCTAGGCATCATAAAAAGTATGAATGCACTTGAAGCAAAAGAGGCGAATATTATTTCCGATGACCCGTTCCCATATAGGAAGTCGAAGTTGAAGTACTTTATAACATACATTATTACTACTATGCTTATGGCTGCCATCAATGCTGGAAGCAAGCCATTCCTTATCGGGTGCGCTGTGTATTTGCCTGGATAAATATTCCTGTATTCTATTTTTTTAAAATTCAACCAAACCATCATTGAAACTCTATTAGTTTTATTTTGTCAGCCAAAATCTTAAAATACACCGCGGTGTTCGGCATTATTACAACTCCCCTGTTCAAATTAGAAGCGCCATAAAGATATCCCTTCGCCCTGAAAAGCATGGCTGTAAAGCTGGCATCATCTTTGAACTGCCTTCGTATGCCGTCGTGCAGGTCATGCCTGCCGTTTTCCTCTATGTATGTGGGGAGTATATGAGCTATGCCGATGCCCTTTATGGGCTCCTTCTTTCTCCCGAGCAGCACATCAAGGTATGCATAATAACCTGTTGAGCCGGTCGGCGTGGCTATTATGAAGCCATTTGATATTCCGTATATCTTCAATCTGGCCCTTCCATCTATGGCGTCTATTGAGTACCTGAGAGCCTGCTTTATGCCATGCCTTTCGATGTAAAAATCCCCTGCAGAGAGGTAAGTTTTTTCATTGTATACGCATTTTATTACGGGTTCGGCCATTATGGCATAATCATGGTTCTTTATTCTTCTTATATATGTTGCAAGGCTGCTGAAGTTGTATGTGTACAATACCCCTTTGCTCCCTAATGGGCCGCGCTCCCTTCCCTTCAACTTGAGTATTGGTATGCCTATATTATGGGGCGCATACCTGAGATAGGTACCGTCGCCGCCAACCATCACTATGAAGTCAGGCCTGCTTCTAGATATTGCTATTCCTGATGAATCAAGGATCTTCTTTACCTCGGCAAATGTGACTCCGGAGAACGCGTCAACTATGACATCAGCCTTCAAATGTTTATCCATGCAATCATATCTAGCTTACATCAGGCTTTTAAAACTTCGTCAACAAAGCCGGCATGCCTTAAGTGCAGCCTGCATATTTCTATCAAAGCAACAAAATGGGTTTGGCAGAAATGTATTTAAACCTTTATGGCTAAATAATGTTGGTGTCTTTATGGCAGCATGAGCTCTTATAGGCTCAGTATTCGAAGGTTTTTGCTTTGTGAAAATACTAATCTTAGAACCTATAATCTAAACTGCATAAAATGCCATAATGCTTGTGATATCGCGTGTTTTGCGCGATTGATAAAGAGGAGAAGAGCTTGCTTAAATTTTTTAA
>JAKBRJ010000041.1 GCA_021834785.1 Microcaldota archaeon | reverse complement strand
TACATAAAGGAGTTTCTTGAGTTGGAAAAACCAAAAGATTACTACGAAAAACTTATCGACCATCTCGAAGATTCAAACAAAGAATATCACGCCTTCAATGTAATAAATAAGAAAGTGCGCCACGGAATGCCGTTCAGCACAAAAGCAAACATATGCGTAAAAGGATTTGAAACAACAGCGGGATCAAAGATGCTTGAGGGCTATGTTCCTCCATTCGATGCTACTGTTGTGCACAGAATGCTAACTGATAAAAGATTCTCATTTTTAGGAGAAACAAACATGGATGAGTTTGGTTTCGGAACTTTCGGTATCAATACAGAGATACCCGCAAGAAATGCTTTCGATAAAAAATACACAGCGGGAGGATCCAGCAGCGGCGCAGCCGTTGCAACCGCGTTACTAAAATATCATATCGCACTATCAGAATCCACCGGGGGTTCTATATCAACTCCGGCTGCATTCAACGGAGTCGTTGGATTTACTCCAACGTACGGTGCTGTATCGAGATACGGATTGATAGACTATGCAAACTCTCTCGACAAAATAGGAGTTATGGCTAGAAGTGCAGAAGATGCGAAAATAGCATTTGATGTTATAAAAGGGAGTGATGATTTTGATACGACCTGTGCTATAGGGCGCATAAGCAATAATAAAAAGAAAAAATTATTTGTTGTAAAGGAGCTTATGGCACATGCAAGTAAGGAAATAAATGGGCGATTCGATAAGCTGCTTAGTAAGCTTAACAGTAAATATGAAATAAAAGAGATAAGCATGGCGACTTTGGAAATGGCGGTTGAACCGTATTACATTATAGCCATGGCAGAGGCCTCAACAAATCTTGCAAAATACGATGGCTACAAATATGGTTTGCAATATCAAGAGTTTAATAAGAAATACAACGAATTTTTCACAGAGGCGAGATCCTCATTTGGCATTGAAGCAAAAAGGAGAATAATACTGGGTACCTTCATAAGAGGGGAGAGTGTGAAAGCAAAGTACTACACAAAAGCGACAATGATAAGAAAGCTGATCATCAAGGAGCTCTCAAAAGTTCTGAAAGACGGTTTTCTCTTATCGCCAACGCTTCCAATTCCAACTCCAACTATCACAGAAGCTCAAAAGCTCACACCAACGCAGAACTATGCAATAGATATATTTACAATACCGCCAAACCTGGGCGGATTCCCACACATAAGTTTTCCATATGATTACATAGATGGAATGCCGATAGGCGCACAGCTGATCACCGAGCAAGCTAATGATTATGCAGTTTTGGATTTTGTTTCTGAATGGGAACAAGATTTTGAATACAAATATAAGCACAATTTGGGAGACATATGAAAATTGGTTTAGAAGTGCACGTTGCACTGCCCACAAAATCGAAGCTATTCTGTTCTTGTGGTATGGATGCCGCAGAACCAAATACCTCTATATGTCCAACATGCATGGGATTCCCTGGATCAAAACCGATGCTTAATGAGGCGGCGGTCGATTCGGCGCTCAGCATTGCAACCGCACTGCATTGCAAAGTGAACAAAAATATCTCATTTGTTAGAAAAGTTTATTTTTATCCTGACTTGCCAAAATGTTTTCAGATAACACAGGTTGATGGAGCTATAGGTAGCGATGGGCACCTTGCAATAAATGGCAAACCTGTGAGAATAAGAAGGGTGCAGATAGAGGAGGACCCGGCACAAATCATCAGAGAAGGGGCATTAACCCTTCTTGATTTCAACAGATCCGGAACGCCTCTTGTTGAAATAGTTACAGAACCGGATATAAACAGTGAAGAGGATCTCAGATCATTCATAGCGAATCTAAGAAGCATACTCTATTATCTAGGAGTGGATATAAGCAAAGAGATTAAGGCGGATTTGAACATATCTCTTGCCGATGTCAGAGTTGAGGTAAAGAACGTAACAGGAATAAAGAGCCTGATAGAGGCAACACGTTTTGAAATAGAGAGACAGACCCAGCTCATAAAAGAGAAAACTCCGATAGCCAAAGAGACAAGAGGTTACAATGAGAAACGCAAGATAACCGAATCGCTAAGAGAGAAAGAGACAGATGAGGAATACGGATACATATTCGAGCCGGACCTCACAATTTTTGATATATCAAAAATGAAACCAAAACCTGCTGTTTACATTACAGAAATTTCGGACCAGCTCGCAAAGGGCACAGACATAAACCCAAGAACAATAAGAGAAATAACGATGTTTGATGAGCATTCCTATTACTTGATAAACAAATTCAGGAGCAAATACAAGATGAGAAGCGTAATACATGCGATACAGAGATACAAAAAATACGGCGGCGATGACAAACCGGCAGGTGAACTGATAGAAACCGTAATAAAACTAATAGAAGATGGTAAAGAAGTTGGTAAAGAGACTATCGAAGACTTAAAGAAAGGCAAAAAGGTTGAGATTGAATACAAAGAGCTCTCCGCTGCGCAGCTCGACAAGCTGATTCACGAGTACATAAAAAATAACCCGAAGATTCTTATTGAGTATAAGAAAAACAGCAAGACGATAAACCTGATAATAAATAGCATTGCAAAGGAGAACGGGCTCCATCCAAAAGAGGTTGCAAAAAGGGCAAGCAAAGTAATTGGTACTTATTAAATATGAATACGGAGAAGTCTCTGTGTAGGTTGCCATTTCTGTGCGCCTCCATCTTCTCCTGAAGGCCTATCTTATTGTCCTTCTCATCTACAAGTATTACCTAAGATTTTAATGTGCTTACAACTCTTATAATATCTCCATTTTTAAGTATATGATCCTTTCCAAGCCTCATCTTGCTCCTAGCATCTATTGCATAAAGCATGCCTTTTGCAAGGTCTGTATGTATCCTAGATGCAAGATCATGCACTGTCGATCCCCTCCTTATAAGTATGGCGTCTGGTAGCACATTCCCGTAATGGTCGGTATACCTGTTCTCATCCTCTACCGGATACACCACTATATTATCTAGGATATCGAACACCACATGGTTTATCATTCTCTGCACGTTCGTCCCTCCCTTATCAATAAACCCTCTCATATAATTCAGAGCCTCTCTCTGCTCAGAACTTATCTCATCATTGAGTATGCTAAATTTACCGCTATCTGGGTTGTAAGAGATCACGCCATTCGCATCTGCCTTTCTCAGCGCTAACTCTATCGCAGCTGAGCAGAACATAACATTCCCATCGAGCGACATCTTTATACCATCCATATTCGTCATAGCGTTCTTATCATCGGATTTATTAGCGCATACAAATA
>JAKBRJ010000040.1 GCA_021834785.1 Microcaldota archaeon | reverse complement strand
GCAGAGTTGAACATCTTCACTTTTCCTTTCATTATATCACTTTGTCGTTGTATATATTGAACGAGGTAATATATAGACCTATGCTTTCTGCGGGCGATCACCGCCTTATGCAAGAAAGCGTTGTATGGATCTTTACCGGGCCAATCACAACCTCTAAAAAGATAGCATAAGAATACTGTATTGTGAGGTGCTAGATTGGATGCAAAGGATGGGATAAGCGTGCGCGAGGCGAAAGATAGCGACTCAAAGCTGCTGCTTGAGCTGTATACCGGGCTTTATCCCGAGCACCGCAATAAGATAAAGTCTTTCAGAGTACCAAAGGCAAAGGCCGTAACCTTCATAGCAGAGCACAATGGCGAGCCTGCGGGATTCGTGATACTGACCTACATATCCTACGGTTCGCCGAGAACGGGCTTCGGCTACATAGAAGAGCTCTTTATAAGGAAAAGATTCAGGAGCCTTGGAATAGGGAAGCTGCTTGTCAAGCGCGTAGCATCGTGGTGCGAAGGAGAAGGCTGCAACGTCATTTTCCTCACAACGCCAAAGACGAACCTAGGCGCGATAAGATTCTACAGGCATCTGGGCTTCAGGAAGAACGGGCAGATATGGCTGCAATATACAAAATTAAGACACAAAAGAGGGAAACAGATATCCAAGTAACGTACTTATATCAAAACGGCCAGCTTCATTGAATGTTTCCTAAGCCTAGAACTAATAGGGGTATTTCATCCTGTGTAAGATCTAAAATCTCAGATACTTTGTCATTAACAAAACCAGCTATGGGGCATAAACCAATATCATTCTTTACGCTTAATAGTTGTAAGTTTTGCATTATGGCTCCTGTTTCTATCAGAGATAGAGGGTAGGATTTAACACCGTACTTAACCTCACTTCTTGACATGACTGATGTTAATATTATAGCAGCTGCAGCATTATGTAGATCATGAGAGACTAGATAATATCTATATCTCTCCATATCTTCATTTAACAAGACTTCCAAAGTATTGTTTACTATATTATAGTGATATACTCCTGTATCTAAGCCCTTTACATTGAAGGCAACTAGGTATAATTCTACTGGAAATCTATCGCCTCCAGAGGGATATGTTCTACGCTCAAAATAATTGTCTGTAAAAGTTATCCGGCAACCATCAAATACCCTTGAGAGTTGTGATATAGTAAGGGGTACGTTAGAGAATAATCTTGACGATAATCGAGTGTTCAGAAGATTCATTAGCTCGCCTCGCTGCTTACTTTTTGGTAGTTTTATACTTCGGAGGCGGGGATAATCTTTGTGAAATACTTTTATATATGTTATCGGTAAATGTGACGATTTACCATTAAATATGTCTGTTAGTTTTGTAAGTTTATAAAATGCTAATGTGCGTTTGTCCATGTAATCAACCAAATGGCTGTGGCTTTAATCCTGCAATCTCCTTTATGAGACCAGCATGCTTGCTATATAAGACTTTTGCATTTTCATTCAAGTATAATGGGTGTAGTTCTGGGACATTGACCTTGATTACATCAAAGCCTAACCTCTTTATAGCAGGTATACCGACAGAAGTTACGAAGATGCGGTATCTACGGTCTTTCAGCTCTTTTATTCCCTTGTGTAGCGAATCATTTTTATGGCGTATCTCACAGTATTTAATTGTCCTTTTGCCATCCAACCAAAAATTCAAGTATTTAAGCTTATCAACGTCATACCAGTACTCAAGTCTGTCTTCTAGCGAACGTATGCCTGTTTCTTTAACTCTTTTTTTTGAGGTTTTTGTAAAATGCCTAAACCTTAGTGTCGAACGAGGGCGAACAGCTTCCAATAATGCCTCCTTTATTGTGTTTTCATAGTCAAAGCCTGCTTTTGCACCAATACTTACTGCAGGCCCTAAACCTGTCTTATCAATTACTACAACTGCAAAAACAGGAATGTCCAAGTCTGTAGTTATATCAAGAATGTAAGTTTTAAGATTATACCTATCTAAATAGGATACCAGATCTTGTACCTCTTGTGGCAATTCAATAACCTTATTGACAGCCTTCTTCGTTGAGTATGATAATATGAAGGCGTCTCGTTCTACTACCTCTAGCAAAGCTGTCTTAAATAGCTCTTCTTCACCTATCTTACCAAATGCAGCCCCCGTAGTTATAGTTTCTTTCAAGAGTGCAGGTTCTTTAATAAAAAATTTATTCGTCAAGAAAATAGTCTGTGCAGGTATATATACAAACTTTTTATTAAAGTAGTCATAGCTGCGGTACCATGCATATTTAGCATATTTAATTGCATTTGAAGAGTATCTACCCACCCTACTAAACTCATAATGAACAAAGAGGGTTGGATCCACATATTTTTGCTCAGATCCTGGAAATTTCGTATCATGTATGCTTTTTGGTATTATCTGTAAACATGAGCGTTCGATGCATTCGCCTATAGCCTTAGATTTTGCTATATCAGCATGAGCTTTATCCGCAGAGCCCACGCCGTAACTAAGTTTTGGATCAATTTTGTACTCCTGCAAAAAACTTTTTGTAGGTAGACAGCTATAAGTTGGAAATTTTGGTTCATCATTGAAAGATGTTACTAATTTTGGTTCCTCTACCAAGTCTACCTTAAGCAAACTACTGCTATCAACTCGCATATGATATACCTATGACAGGTGATAATGCGGTTGGCGCAATTCATTTTTTATGTGCCTGTGCTTTCAAATTACCTCCTCCGCTAGTGCTCCCGCTTGAGCAGCATGAACCACTTGGCTGGCAACTTTTAGAATCTCCCAATAGACTAACTTCTGCGTTTTTATTTATCTCAAATGTATCCGCAACATATGCACCCCCATCCATAGATTCACATATTTGTAGGATTTTTTCCATCTTCTTATTCAGTTTCACTAAACCACCTAAGTTTTTAATAGATTAAACATATTTATGTGTTTCTACGCGAATAATGTTTAGGAAGTTGACTTTTATATTTATATATCATTCAAACACTATTCTTGCGTACGCAAGAACCTCTGTCTATATTCCATATACTTTTCAGTGATCATCCCCTAGCAAGACGACTAACACAATTTGACCTCTCGAGAGGCAGACAATGCACTAATTTTCCTCACGACGCCAAAGACGAATCTCGGTGCAATAAGGTTCTACAGGCACATGGGCTTCAGGAAGAACGGGCAGATATGGCTGCAATATACAATGCGCAAGAACGAGAATCATTAGGTATTGCTTCACTATGCTAGAAACCCTGCAGATGCGTTGCACACAAATAATAATAAGCTTAGTGCTTATACATTTAGCGTAGCCAAATTCGCTTGAATAGCTGCGCTTTTATGGTCTTTTATATGGAAGGCAAACCCGCTGAACCTGTCATCATAGCTGAAGGGATACGCAAGAG
>JAKBRJ010000039.1 GCA_021834785.1 Microcaldota archaeon | reverse complement strand
AAACATTAAATATAAAATAGGAAATGATAAAAATAAAAAGCAGCAATTTCACGAAAAGATGAATAAGGCAATTCGTTGCTATAGAATTTTGCAGGATAGAGATGTTTTGATAGTAAATCCGGCACTCTATTCTGCGCATCAGTTTTTCCTCAAGATAGGAAATATTTTATTTAAGTCAAACCAAATAGCATATCCAAAGGATGTTTTTTACTTATCGCCGAGTGAAATCAGAAAAGCACTTTTGGTCCCTAATGTTGACATGAGAAATATTGTTGAACGAAGAAGATTAGAAGAGTTATTCTGGTCACAGGTAAAACCACCATTTAGAATTTCTAAAAATTACACAATAGATGAGGAAAACCTAAAACAAAAAGATACTTTTTACGGTGTAAGTGTATCTGGAGGAAAAGCCGTAGGAAAGGTATTGCTGGTAAAGAATTTTAACGAGGCATCTAGGCAATTATCAGAAAAGAAAATTCTAATAGCACATGATTTTGACCTACCTTGGACTCCTCTTTTTGCCATGGCAAGAGGTATAGTTACCGAAATCAACTTTGGTATGTTGTCTCATACGGCTGTTTTAGCTAGAGAATATGGAATCCCCGCTATTGCTGGTGTTAATGGAATCATGGAAGTCGTAACTAACGATTGTATTGTAGAAATTGACGGAGATACTGGAACAATTAGAATTTCTAGGAGTTAACTTAGTTTTGCCGATGCTATTCTCTAAGAATTTATGCCTCTGCACTAAGCGAAGCGGCATTGTGCGGTCAAGCATCCCCTCAAGCCATCTAAGCCCCCTCCCCTAAATTGCACTCCGCAGGAGAGAATAATGTGCCCGAAGCGAGCCGGAAGTCTTGCGTAGCAAGACCGAGTGGTGTAAGCGCCCGGTTTACGGAAAGAGTGATTGAAGTGCATATACCGAATGCGCACCTTTGTCTAATATGTAACCCACGATATCATAGTTAATTATATTATTTGAATATAAACCTTTTCCTCGCTTTCATCCCTCTCTTGCGAAAGGGGACTTACTGCTCGCAAAGTTAAAAGTTGACTTGAGCACATCGGCATAGCTTTCTGCCGCACCAACGCAAGTTGTTTCCCGGAGGAGCATACTCATCATCTACTAATTTTCCTGACTGCAAGAGAAAAGAGAAAGAGCCTACAAATTTGTTGTAGGTACAAAAGTATTTAAGAATTCAACGTCCTAGATATCACTTGCAGGAAGGTGTTCTGCCAATGAAGAGCAATATCATACTAATAGTCATGGACTCGATGCGCCTTGACGAATTTAAGAAGCTTGAAGATAAGTACGGTATGGTAAGCTCTCTTGGTAATCCCGTATTTATGGATGGATGCATTGCCCCCGCGCCATGGACCCTACCATCGCATGCATCATTATTCACAGGGCTCTACCCTAGCAGTCATGGTGCGCACGAAACAACTAATATAAAATCGCTTGATATTGACAGGATAAAGCTAAAAATACCAACCTTAGTCTCAGAACTGAACAGTATGGGCTTCCATACATATGGTATCTCAGCAAACCCGTATGTGCATCCGGTATACGGCTTCTCTGAATTCAGTTCGTTCGAAGAAGAACCATACTTTACTGATATCTTTGGCAGTGTTGTGGAGGTTTCGCAGAAGTTAAAGCCCATCATAGCAAAGTACAGGAACATCTACGGCAACAACATGCTCAGAATATCAAAAAGCATATTGAATGAAGAGCCGGCATTGCTGCTTGAAGCGATTGCAAGTGCATCCGTGCACACTCCAGCAGCAGTACTCAAAAAAATCAAAGCAAAGGTCTTCGATGGCTGGCCAATAGAGAAGGGCGGTTCACGCATACTGGGCAAAATAAAGAATATCAAGTTTGAAGCGCCGTATTTCCTTTTCATAAACTTGATGGAAGCCCATGATCCTTATACAACCAAAAGCGGTGCAGATTTCAATTGGGCTACCCCGTTCCTAAAGGAAGGGCCTAACAAAAGCACTATAAGTGCATGGAAGAGGTTGTATACGAAGGCATCATTCAGGGCATATAAATATGCCACACAGATAGCCGGCACTATGTTGGAGAGGTACGGCAACGACCAGCTAATAATATTCACGAGCGACCACGGTCAGGCATTCAATGAGCATGGCTTCATAGGTCATGGCACCATGCTCTATGACGAGATAGTGAAAATTCCGTTTGCCACAGTATCCGGCAGAGACCTGGGGAAGCGCGGTAAAGGGTTCTGCTCGCTGGTAAACGTAAGGCGATTTATGCTTGATTATCTGAATGGGGGCAAAAATCCTCTGCTGCGTCTCTACTCCAAAGCCGTTTATTCTCAGAGCTTCGGCATTCCTGCAAACATCAGAATTAGGCCAGAAATAGACATCGGCAAGGTCAAAAAACTGGATGTTAAACGCGTCCGTAGGTTCGTTCAATGAAGGCAAGAGTGATTGTGATGGACTTCGGCTCGCGTACAAATACTTTTGGCGGGGAGGCTAGGATGGCTAGCGTGCTGTATGGCGGGCTTAAAGAGCATTTCTCTACAATGTACTTGGGCTACCGGACAGAGTATATCGATGCAAATGACGATACTATAATACTCAAGCATATTAAGAAATTTGCGCATAATCCGGGGGTAAAAAACAGCGGACTCGCAGAGAACTGGTTTATGAGGCTGGGCTATTTCTCCCTGATGGGAAGAAACCTTATCGATATAGGGATTAAGAAGGATGCATTAGCAGACAGAATAAAAAGTTTTTCGCCAGATATTATAATCTCCAATTCCACATGGGACTTTTCGACAATTCGGTATCTGCGGAAGCGGATGAACTTTAAAACTATCTATATAGACCACGCCAACATCTCAGGCTCCAGTGCCAAGAACTATTTTAGCAAGGCAATCATGCCGTTGACGTTGGGGACTGGGCTGGTGGGCCTTGACATAGATTCAATAAAAAGCAAGTTCTTCAAATATTTCGACGCTACCGTAGCTTTGAACAAAAGCCAAGCTAGGAAAATGTTAAAGTTTACAGACAGGGCATACTACATACCAAACGGCCTACATGTGGATACCACGAGCGACAGCGGAATTGAGGATGTGATACGTAAGCGCTATGGGATCAGCAAGTCTGACTTTGTGGTAATGTACATTGGCAGGATGTTCGAGCGCCAGAAGAATGTTAGCACACTGATAAAAGCGTTCATGCACCTACAGAATAATAACATCAAACTTCTGCTGATAGGTGGGGGCCAGTCCATGGCCGACTACAAAAGACTCGCCAGTGGAGACAAGCGCATAATATTCTGTGGGGAAGTAGATGACGAACGTTTGCCGTACATATATAACTTAGCTAGCATTTTCGTCCTGCCGTCCGTATGGGAGGGCTTCAACCTTACAATACTCGAAGCTG
>JAKBRJ010000038.1 GCA_021834785.1 Microcaldota archaeon | reverse complement strand
GCTCCTCTACGGCTCTTGGTGGGGCATTATAAGGTGCTGTGTTTTTGATCACCCGGCTTTCGAGTCGGGTGGAGACACTAGCATCTTGCCTCGCTAATATCCCCGTAAGGAGTCGTAACGTGGGACGGTAATAACGCTCCTCTACGGCTCTTGGTGGGGCATTATAAGGTGCTGTGTTTTTGATCACCCGGCTTTCGAGTCGGGTGGAGACACTAGCATCTTGCCTCGCTAATATCCCCGTAAGGAGTCGTAACGTGGGACGCGGTAATAACGCTCCTCGTGTTTTTGATCACCCGGCTTTCGAGTCGGGTGGAGGCACTAGCATCTTGCCTCGCTAATATCACTTAAAGCATAATTATTTTTACGGTAGTAGTATAGAAAAGTAGATTATACTAGCTTAACAGCATTTTATAAAAGGGCACTAGAGGTATTAGAGTTAAAATGTAAAGTTGTTTAATGGAATTTCTTAATAGCTTATGTATTTTTGAATCCACTAGAAAAATCGTCGAAACATTTCATCAACAGACTCTTTTGCGGAGGCGATCCTGTTGCTTTCTTGCGCCCGCAGAAGTTTTTCTTCCTTTAATTTTTGCTGCGCCTGAGTCATCTGCAGCAGCATCTGCTCTCGAGAATACTCAAGTTCTTCTCTGTAATAAGCTAAAGTATTCTTCTCATGAAGTTTAGCAGCAGTCATCTCCGCCACGTCAGTGATCATTCTTCGCATTTTGTTCGGTTCATCGTTCTCCCTATTCCTGACAAGTAGATATTATTAATCACAGTTATTGGATGATATATATGAATAAAAATACATTTCGTAGAATCTAGGGCGCTTCTGATCTTGATTGAGTTGATTGGAAGCGTTTATTGACGTAAAAAGCTCATTCATCAATACGCTGTTGTCACGCTTGAGTTCTTGACGCATTAATTCCATTGCCTTAGTGAGCTCCGCAGCCACAATTGCAGAAACGCCTGATTGATCCTATATATGGTATTAGTTAGAAAACCAGCCTAATATTTTCTGCAAACGGATTCACCATCGGTGGGCCACTATTTAGTGCTTGTGAGTTTGAGTTTGAGGAAGCAGTGTTGGAAGTGAAATCAGTACCGACTGCTTGAGGATGACGGTTTATAGAACCGTGTAGAGGCTGCAATGGAGCGTTATGATGCAAGTAATTTGTATCTCCTTTCACTAATTCAGCAGTAGGAGATGATCGTAAGGAACTTTCTTCTAGTTTCTTCGTTTCGGCCTCCATCGTGACGACACGTTGAGGATAAGTGCTGGGCACAGTCGTCGAATCGCCACGGATCGGGCTGAAACGCGCACTATGCGGAAGGGGAGAGTTCGGCGAAAATCTTGACTTATCACGAGTGGGTACAAGCCGCGGGTCAAGTGAACTTTTTGACTTGACGCCACCCATTGCTACCGACCGAGTCGGATTCGATAGAGCAGGAGCCTGCAAACTTATGGGCTTGATGCCACCCGTTGCTCCCGAACGAGTCGGATTCGGTAGAGCAGGAGCCTGCAAACTTTTTGACTTGATGCCACCCGTTGCTATCGAGCGAGTCGGATTCGGTAGAACAGGAGCCTGCAAACTTATGGGCTTGATGCCACCCGTTGCTACCGAGCGAGTCGGATTCGGTAGAGCAGGAGCCTGCAAACTTATGGGCTTGATGCCACCCGTTGCTCCCGAACGAGTCGGATTCGGTAGAGCAGCAGTAGGGATAAAATCTGGAAATTCCTCACTACGATCTGATGATGAAGTGAGCACGCTCGAATCGTCGTCGCTGCTGAAAGTCTTTTTTGTAGCCTTAACCTTGCGAGTTTTATAAGTAGGTGCTTTGTTTTTATTCCCCTGTCCCTTAATTTTTTGTGACCCGACCATATGCTAAAAAATATAGAATGATCGTACCTTTGCCACGTATCTACGCTGCCTTGCAGGTGCCTAAAAAGCCTCTATTACAATATATATATTATATCGAACTAAGTGTTCGAAACCTGCTGCTCTTTGTTCATAGGGGAGTTGTTTTTGGACTTCAACCTTCGATGCTGTGGAAGGTATTTAAGATGTACAATTTAGATAAATACTCGTACCTTCCTTGGGGGTGTTGCCGATTCCGCAATTGCCTTTGCGGCCTTGGCTTGCTCTGCGGCCTTGGCTTCCTCTATCTTCTTGTCATCCTCTAAGATTTTCAACAAAGGAAATTTCGTATCCCGCTTGAATTTTCTGAAAATGTAAAGATTATTTACAGTTGTGATATATACTCTAATATATAATGCACCTGCTCTCGTCGAAGGGCCAACGCAAGTCCTGAATAAGCGCATCCCTCAACATGGTCACCCTATCAAGGATACTTGGATTCAAGACAAAACCGTACGCCATTTCGTAAAATTTATTTAGCCAGTTGATGCTGCTGCGAGTATGAGGAACGTACATGTGGTACCTAAATTAAAATAAATTACAATTTTAAGTACATAATAAATGAAATTACTTTCTGTAAACTTCAACTTCTCTAACCGCTTTCTTGTCATATTTTTTTGGAAGAACGACTTTTAGAGCGTCCTCATCAAAAAAATACACAATCAAATGCATTTCTGGATCAGAGCACAGTGTTCTTAAAATAGCGACAATCAATATTTTCTTCGAAATGTCTCTTGTGTCGCGATATACTTGGTAAGTCAAAGCAAAAGCTTTTCCACTCTTTAGTATCGCTGCAGAATATAAGTTATAATGATAAATCAGCACGTTTTCGTCGATAACCTATATGCGTAATTAATTTTTTATATAGTAAGAGCAGAGTAAAATCTTACTTGATTCGACTCAAAAACTATCCATCCGCCGTTATCCTGAAGAGATGCATTTGTCACTCCGTATTTCCAATCTCGGTAGCGTCTGTGTAACATGAGGCGCTTGAAAGCCGTAAAAGTAAATAATTGATCTTCACAAGCGGAAAACGCATTCATGAGGTCACCCTCTCTTTTCACTGTAGGAATTAAATTGGAATGAATTGAAGAAGATCCCATATCACTTATTGCCGTCTTGTTCTTATTTTGTAAAGAGTCCTCCTTGCTTGAAGAAATTGAAATAGAAGAGAGGGTCAAATTACTGGAAGTTGAGGGATCATCCTTCTCTGCAAACTTCGTGGCTCCCCTGGCATTGTTATTGATCTCCCGTCCAGTACCCTTGTTATGCCCCCCGGTCGCATCACCTCCGGGAGCCTCGTCAGCAATCTTGGCTCCAGCTCCTCCGCCCTCGGAGTCATCACCCCCATCGCCGACTCCTCTGCCCTCGGAGTCATCACCACCCGTCGCATCACATCCGGGAGCCTCGTCAGCAATCTTGGCTCCAGCTCCTCTGCCCTCGGAGCCATCGCCCCCGTCGCCGACTCCTCTGCCCTCGGAGTCATCGCCCCCGTCGCCGACTCCTCTGCCCTCGGAGTCATCGCCCCCGTCGCAGGCTTCGCTCCCCTC
>JAKBRJ010000012.1 GCA_021834785.1 Microcaldota archaeon | reverse complement strand
AGACGGCATAACCTTCAGCGTAAAGAAGGGAGAGATATTCGGCATATTGGGGCCGAACGGCGCTGGAAAAACAACCACCATAAACATGATACTCGGAATTCTTAGGGTAACAAGCGGAAGCATATTGATTGATGGCATGGATAACATAAAGCATGCAACTGAAATAAAAAATATGATAGGCTTCATGACACAGGAGACTGTAGTAGATGCAGAGCTTACAGCATATAAAAATTTAGAGATCTTTGCAGATTTATACCATATAAAGGACGTGGACAGCAGGGTGATGGAATCGCTCCGCGATGGAGGGCTTACAGATTTCGCCAATTCAAAAGCTGGCTCCTTTTCAGGAGGCATGCAGCGCAGGCTGAATCTTGTGAAGTCTATGATACACCAGCCAAAGATACTCATACTTGATGAGCCCACAACAGGGCTGGATGTTCAGAACAGGGTTGATATGTGGAAGCGCATAAAGGCCCTTGCAAAAAACGGAGTTACTGTAATATTGACAACCCAATATCTAGAGGAAGCTGACCAGCTCTGCAACCGCATAGCCATAATAGACCATGGAAAGATAAAGGCATTGGGTACGGCATCTGAACTTAAAAAATTGGTGAGCAACGAAAGCATATTGGACATAGTGACAGATGAAAGCTCGGTGAACAAGGTTAGCGCCATACTTTCAAAGGAATTCAAACTGCAGGTAACCGAGAATATAGACCGAGTAAATGCACCAATAAAAGCTGATATCGCATTGCTTTCGAAGATAATTGCGTCGTTGACAAAAAACAAGATACAGATAATATCCATAGGCATACATCTTCCAACGTTGGATGATGTATTCATAAAATTGACAGGATCGGGGCTCAGGGATGCTTTAGGCGAACAGCAGTCAAACAGGGCAAGAATAATGAATATGGGCAGATAGTGATATGATGGGAATAGAGAATACTTTTATTGACGCGTATACAATTTTCAGGCGCGAGATGCTCGTATTCAAGAGCAACATTCGCGCCAACACCGCAAGGGCGCTGATATTTCCGTTAATAATACTGATATTTTTTGGGAATCTTGGATCTACTTCATCCAATGTGCCCATTGCAGTAGTGAATCTGGCCAATAATCCCCAGTCGTTGCAATTCATAAACACATTGGAATCGCACTCTGCGGTATCCATAAAAGCTATAACAAACGAGAATTCAGCCATGACCATGCTCGGATCAGGCAGCGTTTATGTGGTCTTAGTCATAGCTCCTGATTTTGGATCACCATCAAGCAGCGCAACAAGCATATATGAATATTACAGCAGTTCTGACATAACCGATGCAGGCTCTGCGTTAAGCTTCATACAGCTGCAGGCCTCGAATTTCGGCGCACACATAATCAGCAGGTCGTCGGTGCAGTCGCTGAGCCTTCCTTCTGCCACATCAAGCGCAGTGAAAGAGGTCTCATTGTCAGGGACTAAGGCATCGTACGAAGAATTTCTTGTTGCAGGGGTATTGGCTATGATTGTAGTCTTCGGTACGATGTTCGGCGGCGGATTTTCCGTAATAACCGACAGGCAACTGGGTACGATGAAAGCTTTCTTTATAACTCCAGTTACGAAAACTTCTATAATATTAGGTAAGATGTTTTCTGGCACGCTTCAGGCAGTGCTGTACGTAATAGTCACGCTGATAATAGCATTCATGCTTGGCTCATCTGTAGCTATGGGGATCATAGGCATAGTGTGGATATTCCTGCTGTCGTTTGTCGTCGCACTTGGATTTAGTGCACTATCAATAGCGCTGGCCGCGAACCTGAAAAAGGTGGAGTTATATGCTATAATAGCAAACGTTTTTACATTGCCGTTATGGTTCTTGAGCGGGGCATTCTTCCCTGCGTCCTCCATGCCAGCATGGATGCGCGTAATCAATGCGGTAGACCCGTTGACATATGCAGTAAATGGCATAAGATCGATAATGCTGAACGGGACATACCCATTGCCTATGATAGCATTGCAGTTTAGCGTCCTCATAGGTTTTGCTATAGTGATGTTCGTAATATGCTTGAAGTCGTTCAAAAATACTATATGATGATTAACCGGTGAAAAAATGAATACGAAAAGATTCTTAGGGATGGATAGGATTACTGCGCTTGCAGCTGTAATTTTTATGCTGATGTTTGCAAACCCGATGTATGCCCAGACATCATCTGCGGTCGGAGGAGGCAACGGCGCGCTTTCGATAACCAACCTGCAAGTTTTGCCGCAGCCTGTTGTCGCGGGCGAAAATGTGACGGTGCAGTTCCAGCTATACAATTCGTATACGCAAACTCTGAACAACGTTAACCTGTATCTGCAGGCGGAAAACCCAATAATAAACGTCACTCCATCGCATTCATTCATCACGGATACCATAGGACAGGGTATTTTCGGCGGGCTCGGATACGACGTATTTGACTACACCCTCCACATACCTAACTACCTTCCTTCTGGCGTATATACGATAGACGTAATAGCAAACTACCAGACTTCGCAAGCAGATGGTTTTGGCACGACGCAGGAAGAGCCTGCCCAGTCTGTCATGCCTATAACGATATATGTCCATGGGCTTGCCAATGTGAATTTCAATATAGTGCCTGAAGGCAGCATAAGCCCCGGAGTGCCATTCGCGGCCACTCTAGAGGCTGTCAATTCAGGAGGAGGAGCGGCCAGAAACCTGACAGTAAAACTGCTTAACGGGTCCATCATTGCAGTAGGATCCAGCACGATAAATTTCGGCAATGTAGGCCAAACGCCTTCGACATCGCAGGTCATGCTAGAAGAAAACCAAAATATATCGCGCGGTACGAACTACCTGAACCTAAACGAGCATTATTCGACGGGTTATGGGATGGATTATAGTTCAAATATCCCAGTGCCGATAGATGTAATTCTTAACAAGCCCAATATAATCGTCAGTGCGGTAAGCGCAATGCCACAAACCCTGACACCCGGGTCAAACCAGACACTGGAGCTTCAGGTGCAGAATACAGGCACAGGCACTGCGAAAAACGTGCAAATCAGTTTCATAAAGAACAGTTTCATAGCCCCAGAAGGCTCTACCTCCTCGCTCTTCTTCGGCACGCTCGCACCAGGACAATCAATGTCTGCAAGCCTGCTTGTACAGGCATATGAGAATATGACTTCAAGCGGTAATGAAAACCTGTCAGCAGATGTGAGCTACAATTATTCAAATGGCATGAATCGAACATTGTCTGTTGAATACATCCCGCTGCACGTATCAGGAAGTGCAGTGTTCAACGTTACAGCAGTATACTCAAAAGCCGCTCCCGGCGCAACATATGTTCCATTGAAGTTTACTGTAAAGAACGTAGGAAATGAACCAGCTAATGGAGCGTACCTGACGTTAGAATCCATTTATCCAATAACTGTCACTGATTCGAATGTATATGTAAATAGCATAGCGCCCGGAAGCTCGGAGAATGTTACATTCTACATAAGCGTAGACAAACAGGGTTCTGCAGGAGACTATCCTGCCACCATATATGAGCAATGGAGGCAGCCAAATGGCGCGCTGACGCAGGAATATTCCAGCTCGAATAATTATTATGTGCCAATCGGCAGTGCTGAAAGCAATGGCTCATCCAGCGCATACGTGTATATAACCCTTGTTATAGTTGTTTTGGCGATAGTCGTTATCGCAAACAGGGCAATGACTATGCGCAAAAAAAGCACAAAAGTTAAAAAGGATGGACAAAAAAAGAGTATAGCATAGATATGATAGGCACCCGCACGCGTCGTGTGCCTGTCTAAAACGCATAGGTGATGCAATGGCAGATGTAATATCAGCAGTAGTGGATCCGTTATTGAAGAAATACGGCATACCTGTATGGGTAAAACCGTATCTAAAGGAATATGTCAAATCTGATCCAGTAAATGCTATAAAAAGGGCTACAAGCTTTATCGATGTGAAGAGGAAGAAGGGACAGGTGACAAACAACAGCGTAGTATTGCCAAACAACACTGCATTTAAAACCGAAAGCGTTGTAGGCATAGTGAGCTTGTTTTTCTATGGAGAAGAGAGAAGCGTACAGATTGCAGAGAAATGGTCGTCAAAACCAGACTATTTGAACAAGGAATATGTGAAGCACTTTTCCGAAATGGTTGAGATAGAAAAAAGGCACCTGCGCGCCATAAAGAACCTCCTTGAAGGATTAGGACATAAGCCATTGCCTCCTTCAGAAACAGTGAAAGAGGTATTCGATTACATAGAAAACCTCCAGGACTGGAACGAAAGATTGGTTGCAATGAACATAATAATAAAATCAACGTACGGCACTGCATTCGGTATGATGTTTTACAAGGTGTTCTATTTTGTAATGCCTGAATATATGAGGTCGTTCGGGAAGGCGTTCGATTATCAGGGCGAAGAGATAGAATGGGGTTTTGAAGAGGCGAAGCGCATAATATCCGAGAAGTGCATAAACGAAGGAAGGCTTATTGAAATGTCAGAAAGGATACTTACGCTGATTTCAAAAACGATAAATTCTGAAATGCTCTTTGCCGACGAGGCAGGCATCACCAGAGAGGCGGAACTGCTAAAGAAAGTGGCACTCGCATATCCATTGCACATATATTCTGATTTAGGCATCAATATCGATATTGAGGGGGAACTCAAAAAAATATATAAGGAGTCGGAATGAATGTATCTAACTCTGCTAACAGCAATATGAAATGCGTCGCATCGTGCAATACTGCGGAAGTTATAAATATCCTGCAAATCAATAGATAGGAAGTGCACATACCTTATGTTAACAACAAGCGAGTGATATAAATGGCTGAAAATACACAAAATCAGGAAAAAGCAGGCGAGAATATAGTATATATAGGCAAAAAGCCAACTATGAACTACGTTTTGGCAGTAGTAACCCAATTCAACAACGGCATGACGGAAGTCGTATTGAAGGCTAGGGGCAATGCAATCTCAAAGGCAGTAGATGTAAAAGAGATAGTCACGAATAAGTTTATGCCAGATCTTAAACTGAAGAATATATCTACTTCGTCTGAGGAGTTGACCAACGAAGACGGAACAAGATCTAAAGTCAGTGCAATCCAAATCCTTTTGGGCAAATGATGACGATATGTCATCATCTTATCCTTTTACTTGATTTTTTATGCAGATAAATCAATAAATAAATATATTCGCTTTGAAATGATAATGCTGCATTCAATATCCTGCTTAATGATTATATGCTGCACAGGTGTTCATATTGTTGAGGACGCATTTTATAGAAGAGCTCAATGCGAGCATGGATGGAAAAGAGGTTACACTGTCAGGCTGGGTGCATGAGGTAAGAGAACTTGGTAAGATGACATTCCTTCTGCTAAGGGACATTACAGGTATAGTTCAGGTCATTGGAAAGAAAGGCGCTATAGAAGACTCGTTGATGGCCCAGATGTCACTGCCGAAGGAAAGCGTAGTGCGCATTGCAGGCACATTAAGGGCCAATCCTGAGGCGAAGAGAGGTTTTGAGATAGCGATAAGGGAGATAGAAAACCTTAACCCTATATCAGCTAAAATACCGTTTGAAGTTACGGGGAAGGTACCTGTAGAAATGGATGTGCGCCTAAATTATAGATATATAGACCTGAGAAGGCAGCAGACTGAAGCTATATTCAAGATAGAATCTACAATACTGTCATCATTCAGGGATATGCTTTTAGGCAGGCATTTTCTTGAGATACGCACTCCATCGATAGTTGCAGAAGCGACTGAAGGAGGATCTGAACTGTTTTCGGTCCAATACTTCGAGTCTAAGGCATTTCTCGCCCAATCGCCGCAGCTTTATAAACAACTGGCAGTTATAGGAGGATTGGACAGGGTATTTACAATAACCCCTGTATTCCGCGCCGAAAAATCAAACGACGTATACCACCTCAACGAGGTGACACAGATGGATATAGAAATGGCATTTGCCGACCATCAGGATGTTATAAGCATACTTATCGAAGCGGTCACAGGCATTATTAAAGAGGTCAAAGCTAAAAATGCCAAGGACCTTGAAATACTTAACGTAAACCTGGAATTGCCTGAGACAAAGGTCGTAACGTATACTGAAGTCGTGGAAGCCATGAAAGCAAAATCATCTGGCATAAAATTCGGCGACGATTTCACTCGCGAGGACGAAAAAATGATAAATGAGCTATATGGGGATGCAGTAGTAGTTACTGAATACCCAGGTTCCGTAAGGGCGTTCTATTCTATGCCAAACGACAAAAATCCGGAACTCTCGAATAGCTTTGATTTCATATACAAAGGCATGGAGATATCGAGCGGCGCACAGAGAATTCACCTTCCTGAATTGCTCATAGAAGCGATAAAAAAGAAGGGCATGGATCCTAAATCGTTCGATTTTTACATCAACGCGTTTAGGTGCGGCGCACCTCCCCATGCAGGCTGGAGCATTGGCTTAGAACGATTAGCAATGAAGATTACCGGAATGGATAATATAAGGGAATGTGCGCTGTTCCCCAGGGACAGGAAAAGGCTTACGCCTTGAATGCCTGATTTTGCATGTGCTTATGCACTTTCAAAAAATTGCTCTATGCGGCGATTTATTTTCATAGCGTTTGACTTTGTCACAGTGTAGTTCTTCTTTGCCTTAGACATCTCCTCTAGTTTTATGAAATACCAGCCCTTTCCGCTCATCCTCCATGCTATAAACGTGCTTGTGCCTGTATTTGCCTCCCAACCCTTTAGGACTTCAAACTTACCAATTTCTATAGCAAGTCCAGACTTATCCCAAGCCTTGCATTCGAAAGCCAGCCCCTTCCCGTTCTTGAATACCAATATATCAGGGCTCAATGAATTTACACCGCTGCCCGCAGACCGCATTACGGAATACCCTTTGCCGTAAAACGTATTGATGAGCTCCCTCTCGCTCCTGGCGCCTTTTATATACCTGTGCAATAAACCACAAAGCGTATTGACATTTAAAATTAATATAGCTTATTGTGTATTTGAGAGAAAAGATTTGCGAAATGGTGCAGGATTTCATGGGCGCTTCGTTATTGACGCTCTTATGCTGCCCTATTCCCAGTGCACCTATGCTTCTTTCATCTCGAACCTGCTCAGCGTCCTCCTGCGCCTGCTCGAAAATGGCCTGAATTCGTTGCCATTGCCGGTATAGAATTTTGAGAAAAATTCCACGTAGATAAGCCTTGCACCTTGTATACCTGGCTCGAATATCGCTATCACAAATGTGAAAAGCTGCCCTATTATAAGTATGAGCGTGCCGACTATGCCCAGCAGCGGGCCATGAGCCCACCCTCTTATGAAAACGAAATCTATAACCCCTGCTAATATTACCGATGCGAGGAGTATGCCGACCAGCCTGGTGTATGACAGTATATGGCTTACAAGCGACGGTATCTCCATAAGCGATTCGAAGCCTTCGAATGCTAGGACGGATACTATGCCGCCCACAATTAGCACATACGATACAGCTACAGGTATGTTGCTAAATCCAAGCGGAGACCTGTGCAGCACTGCAAGGCCGAATATTACTATGCCTATTGCTGCCGAAAGCCAGCCAAGCCTGCCGAACGCTTTCTTCCTCTGCCCTATTGCCATTTTATTGAAAAAACCTAGGATGAACCCGGAAGCAACCATCGCTACGCCTATCCATCCTGATATGACCAGCAGTTTTGAAAGGTTCACCTCCACATTGAAGAGCGCAACGTATGGAAGCTGGAACCCGAAGTATTCGTTGAACACAATGCCCAATGCTATTGCTATTATAGACCCTGGTATTATTGCCTTGGCTATCGTAACCATGCCGTTAGGGCTTATTATAGTGCCGATGAACTTGCTAATCTGCTTTGGTATGCGGCTTCTCTTTGGCGGATGCTTCATCCTCCTTATAAGCCACAGCGCACCGAGCAGCATAACGATGCCATACCCTGCATCACCTACCATGAGTCCGAAGAATATCGGGAATATAAACGCAAACATTACCGTAGGGTCTATCTCATCGCTCCTTGGCAGGGAATAGAACCTTATGAAAAATTCATAAAGCTTAGTCTTCACAGGATTGTCGAATTTTGTCGGAGGCAGAGATTTTGTCTCAACGGTATCAAGTATATAATGCTCTTTTGTTACATTTGCCAGGCTTTTTTCAAGGCCTTTCATGTTTGCTTCAGGCACCCATCCGTCTACAGTTATCACCGATCTGCTTATCCCCAACCTAGAGGTTATATCCAACTTTTCTGTTTCCAAATCGAACTGTTCTCTTATTGCGCTCACTATCCCATAGTACTCATCAGATATCGCATCCAACTCATCATTAAGCGATGACTTCCGCACCTCAAGCTTTTTGATTTCAGCGTTTAGCCTTGACCTCTCTTCCGTCAAGCTGCCTTTGAATTCCGGCAGCACCTCCAGTTTTATCTTATAACCTTCTGAAAATTTGCCGAACTTGTTCTGGTCCTGCTTTGATATAGATATTATTGCAGAGCTTTTGCCTTTTGAAATTATGCAGTCAACATTTTTTTCTGCGATTTCCAAGAACTCATCAAGCTTCTGGCCGTACGCAAGGAATGACATTGTCATGCTGGAATTCAATATTGACAGATCCCTATCAAAATGCCCAATCATGCGTATTGTGCCCAGCCTGTCATTCAGATCCTTGAGCTTAGATGACAATGTCTCTATATCCCTGCTTATTGCAGATACCCTCTCATCTATTTTTATGGAATCCGCCTTAGAAAAAAGATCGCTTAGGCTTTCGAAAAGGTAGCGTTTTTTTGATTCTTTTTGATGCATCATGCCTTCCAGGCTGCGAAATCTTTGGGCATATGTGCCTACCTCTCCGTATTTTATGGCATGGCTCCCCAGAAGCACGAATACATCTTCCGGTACCTGCTCTACCTGCATTACACCCAAGTCATGGAGCGCTGAAAGCGCAGGCTCGTAATACACCCTGTCTAGTATGAGCCTTATCCTTGACATCCTTGCAGGTTTGAACATTCACACACCGAATTCCTCGTTTATCACATCAGAGAACATATTCATTATATCTTCATCGCTTGGTTTTTTCAGGACCTTTATTTCAGCGATCTTAGATTCATAAACTTCATTTGCACGCTTTGATGCATCCGCTTCTGCGGCTGCAATTTCTTTTTGATACGCAAGATCTGCACGTTCTATACCAGCCTTCAAGTCGTTTTCGGCTTTTGCATGTGCCTCTATGAGCTTTGCCCTTGCCTCTTCCTCTGCATCTTTTATCTCTTTTTCAGAATCAATCTCTGCCTGTTTTATCTTTTCTAAAATACTTATATCGCTCATTTCAACACCACAATGATAAAGAACAGGAATGCCATAGTAGCAACGACATTGAACGCCAGAAATGCCAGTTTTATCGCCCTGAACTTCCTTAGTACCTTAGCGTCGCTAACCTTAGGCATGGGCGCTGCATCACCCTTCTTTACCCAATAATTCTTATAGTTATACGTTTTCATTCAACTTGCCCTTTATAAACTTTAATGAAACTATCTGGTCCCTTTCCAGATCTTCCAGGCGCTGCTTTATGTATGATACCTTTGATTTTAAATTTGGTATTGCCACGTTTTCTATAGCATTTGAGCGCCTGTTAAGCTTTTCTATTTCGTGCAGTAGCTTACGCAGTGAATTCTCCTTTTCAGCTATCTCTATGAGCATCTTGAACAATTCCTGATAGCTTCGCTTAGCGTCTTCTATGGACGTAGGCACGCTGATGAGTTCGTACCCAATAGGCATCGCAGCGTATCCGTTTAGGCTTATGTTAGGTATCTTTACGCCCATGACGTTTTTTGCAGACACCTTGGCAGATATGTCACCCTGCTCTGCGGCTATCCTTTCCAGGTTGATCCTTCCGGATACCATCTCCGCAAGCTTGATGCTTTCTATTGATCGTGATACCATTGCATATAGATTTCCACGCAGAGCCTTTATCTGCCTGGCGAGGTCGAAGAATTCCAGCACCAGACTAGAGCGTTTCATCTTGAGCAGATTCAGGCCTTTCGAGGCAACCCTTATCCTGCTCTTGGTCTTTATGAGCTCTATCCTCGTAGTCTTGAGGTTACTTTGCGCCATTATTCCACTTGCCGTATTTTTTAATGTACTCGTCTTTTATGCGCTTTATCTCCCTTTCGTCAAGCGGGGCGAAGAGATCCCAGCCCATGTCAAGCGTTTTTTCTATGCTTCTATCTTCATAATAATCCTGTTTCACGAAGTTGCTCTCGAACGAATCCGCAAATTTCAGAAACTTCTTGTCGTTTGCGCTGAGCGCTTCTTCTCCGACAATCTCCGTAAGGCTGCGTAGGTCCTTCCCCCTTGAGTATGCTGCATAAAGCTGGTCTGCTACCCCTCTATGGTCTTCCCTGGTGCTTTTCTTGCCTATGCCCTGGTTCATCAGCCTTGACAGCGATAAAAGAACATCGATATTTGGATAGACTCCGCGCCTGTATAATTCCCTGCTGAGCACTATTTGGCCTTCTGTTATATAACCAGTAAGATCAGGTATTGGATGAGTAATGTCGTCGCCTGGCATTGTAAGTATGGGTATCTGCGTTATTGACCCGCGTCTGCTTTTTATTTTTCCCGCGCGCTCGTATATTGTAGAAAGATCCGTATACATGTATCCAGGATATCCTCTTCTTCCAGGGACCTCTTCCCTTGCTGCGGAAACTTCTCTCAGCGCCTCGCAGTAGTTCGTCATATCTGTAAGTATTACCAGCACATGCATATTTTCCTTGTATGCCAGATATTCTGCAGTTGTAAGCGCAAGCCTAGGTAGGATTATTCTTTCCATGGATGGTTCAGATGACAGATTGAGAAACATCACGGCACGCTCAAGTGCACCAGTCTCTTCGAACTCTTTCTTGAAAAAGTTTGCCTCTTCGCTGTTTATGCCTATGCCTCCGAATACAACGCTAAAACCTTCGCTTTCGCCCAATATCTTCGCCTGCCTAGCTATCTGTGCGGCTATGCGGTTGTGCGGAAGCCCAGAGCCTGAGAATATTGGCAGCTTTTGCCCCCTAACTAGAGTATTCATCCCGTCAATGGTGGATATCCCTGTCTGTATGAATTCCGATGGCTCCTCCCTTGCATATGGGTTGATTGAGCTGCCATTTATATCTAGTGATTCGTTGCTGTATATGGGAGGGCTCCTGTCCCTTGGGCGGCCCATGCCATCGAATATCCTGCCAAGCATATCCGTGCTCACATTTATATGCGCAGTGTTGCCCAGGAATTTGACCTTAGTATTACCCAGGTTCATGCCTCTTGTCTCTCCGAATGACTGCACTATTGCCAAACCATCCCTGCTGTCAAGGACCTGTCCGGTGACGGACCTGCCGTCTTCCAGTTTTACCTCGACCAATTCGTTGTATCCAGCATCCTTTACACCTTCTACGAATAGGAGCACGTTTGTGACTTTATTTATCGTTTTATAATATATGTCATTCATTCAAACACCTTTCATTTCTTCTCGGGCTCGATAGCCTTTATTTTAGAGATGGATGATATTATCTCATTATAATACGGCTCTATCGATTCTTCCTTCACGAATTTCATCTTTGCTATCTTTTGCCTTACCTCTAGGTCGGCCATCTGTTCCATCGCCACCCCTTTGATGAGCGCTATTTCCTCCTCGTCACCTAATGCAAGGATAGACTTTAGCATCATATACTGCTTGCGTATTGATGTGTATGCGTCTACTTCGTCGAAAGCGCTTTGCTGCAGGTAATCCTCTCTTATGCTTTTCGCTATGTCCAGTATCAGCTTATCTGCTTCTGGCAGTGCATCATATCCGACGAGCTGCACTATTTCGTTTATTTCGGCCTCTTTCTGCAGCGTACCCATAGCCTTCTGGTAGAGTTCCGGCCATTCTTCTGCGACATTCTTCAGGTACCATGGCCTTAAATCGTCTATATATAGTGAATAGCTGTTCAACCAGTTTATTGAAGGAAAGTGTCTGCTGTTCGCCAGCGAGGCATCTAGGGCCCAGAACACTCTCGTCACTCTGAGCGTATTTTGCGACACAGGTTCTGATATGTCTCCCCCCGGGGGAGAGACTGCACCTATTGCAGTTACCGACCCAGTGCCGCCGCTCATGACATTTACCCTGCCCGCGCGCTCGTAGAATTCTGCGATTTTCCTTCCTAGATATGCAGGATATCCCTCTTCTCCAGGCATTTCCTCCAGTCTTCCAGATATCTCCCTAAGCGCCTCTGCCCATCTGGATGTGCTGTCAGCCATAAGGGCGACATTGTACCCCATGTCCCTATAATATTCTGCCAGCGTTATCCCAGTATATATGCTAGCTTCCCTGGCTGCTACAGGCATGTTGGATGTATTGGCAATAAGTATTGTCCTTTGCATCAGAGGCTTCCCTGATTTTGGATCATTAAGCTCAGGAAATGTGGATAGTATCTCTGTCATCTCGTTGCCGCGTTCCCCGCATCCTACGTATATGACTATGTCGCTATCGCTCCATTTGGACAGCTGGTGCTGTATTACGGTCTTGCCCGATCCAAATGGCCCAGGAACCGCGCTTGTGCCCCCCTTTGCCACTGGAAACAATGTGTCTATGACTCTCTGTCCAGTTATTAGAGGTATGTCAGGAGGTAGTTTATCAACTACAGGGCGTGGCATCCTTACGGGCCAATACTGCAGCATAGTGATGTCTACGCTTTTCTTTTGGCTGTCGGTAATCGACGCTATTTTCTCCTTTATAGTATAATCGCCCTCCTTCAGTCCCTTTATGACGCCAGCTACCCCATACGGCACCATTACCTTGTGTTTTATTATCTCGGTCTCTTCGACCTCGCCAATGATTGCACCAGATGTTACCTCATCGCCATCTTTTACCGATGGGATGAAATGCCATTTCCTCGCAGTATCAAGCGATTCTACCTCGATTCCTCGGGCTATGAAATCTCCGCTTTTTGACATTATCTTGTCAAGCGGACGCTGTATGCCATCATATATGGAACCTATCAGCCCCGGACCTAGCATCACAGAAAGCTGCCTGTGCGTGTTTTCTACTGGCTCGCCTGGTTTTATGCCGCTGGTATCCTCGTAAACCTGTATTATGGCCTGCGCCTTGTCCAACTTTATTATTTCTCCTATTAAGCCTGAACTGCCGACCTTGACAACATCATACATCTTTGGGTTGTCCAGGCCATTAGCTATTACAACCGGGCCAGAAACCCTGAATATTTTGCCTTCCATGATATCACTTAACATTTTGAATATTGACCCCTAAAATCCTTTTTGCAAGAGCCTCTACAGATTCGGCTTTGCCATCATCGCCTTCAACAGGTATAAATACAACTATGGGCTTGAGCATTGTTTCAAAACGCCTCAATGCAGAAGTTGTAAGTGCATCACGTATCGAATTTGAAGCGATCACAAGGCTGTATTGCGCAGAGTCTGCAATCTCAGCAAGCCTGCCTGCACCCTCTTCATCAGACGATATGAAAACATCCTTTATCCCTACAAGCTTGAAGCCCAATGCAACTTCTCTTTCTGCAATAACAGCTATCTTTTCGAGTTCCATGCGTTCACACCATACTTTCATACCCTGCTTTCACTTTCATATTGTGCCTTCATATTATATAATCTAATATTTTCATATGGCTGAACCTCTCGTTGCTCAGCCCGTAATAGTTTTTAAGCCATGCATTCCTCAGTTCATCGCGCTCTATTTCTGCACGCATCATGAATGCCAGCAGGAATCCCAACGAGAAGCCCGATCGCCTGAATATCCCTAGGTATTTTTTATATAGCTCCTTTTTCAGCGCAACCTCTATATAGCTAAGGAATGGGTCCTTCCTGTACAGGTCAAACGCATAATCTATCTTGAATGGGGAATAATCCTTTATTTCGTATATATCCTTTTCCGCCAGTTCTGATAGCGTGCCTTCAGGAATGTTGCCGCCTTTTATGAAGTATGATTTTACATCCTTATAGTGCATAACAGAAGCTTTTATGCTGCTCATTAAGTTCCTTATGTCTATGCTGTCGCGCATGTAGTTTAGGACCTGACCCTCTGGACTGTTATGCATCCTGTATGCCTCGATGAGCCTGTCATAATACAGCAAGTCCAATGATAGTATCATCCCCGATATGTCATTGTCTTTCTTTACATCGTCCATTGATTTCATGAGCGTGACGCCGTATCCGTACTTTACCAGATTCTTCACCACGCCCTCTATGTCACTCTGCTCGAGTATATTTTTGTAGTCTTCTTTTGTTATTATAGCTCCTAGAAGGCCAGCAGGGACTCCTCTTCCTATCACCAAGAACGCCTCGGTTTGTTCAACCCTGTATCCGAGCTTTTTTGATGATATTATGAGCTTTATGTTTTCTATATCGAACCTGCTTATGTAGGCGTTTACAAATGGTAGTGCACTGCTCGGCACAGCAAACAGCACGTTTTGCATAGACGACATCATATGTGCATTTATTACTGCTTCTATCAGGTCAGTGCCTTTGTAAAACCCAGATAGGCCATCTATCTCCTTTGAGTAGTTAGTCGCAGATAGCTGTTTGACAAATTCATCTCCTTTCTTCTGCGATAGCTGGTCTATAAAACCGCTATCAAGAAATGCAGTGCCTAGAACCCTTAGCTGTCCGTATTTGCCGATATAAGCAGTGTCCATGATTACTCCTTTATGAACCCCAAGACTTTGTTTGCTATATCATTCTTGGAGTTTTCTATTATGCTCTTTAGCGTATAGTCCACTTCGCGCTTGCCGTCTTTTGATATGGCTTTCAATCCTCCTACGAACTCGCTACCGGCATCTGCTATAGCAAACTTTTGCTTGCCTTTGCTTATGAGTTTGGCATCCTCCTTGCCTATGATTACAGTGCAATCGCTCCCCAACTCCTTCATAGCTACGGAAGCCAGCTTTGCAATCAATTTTTCATACTGGCTCGTTTTCATATATTTCGGATAATTTTCCATTATCACATTGAGTGCCGATTCTATTGCCGCATTTACTTCGCCGTTGTATGCACTTTTGGCTTTGATTGCAGCCTTCGACATTTCCCTGTTCATGATCTGTTCACGCTCAAGCTTCGCTTTCGCTTTAAGATTTTTTGAATGCTCGCTGACTTCTACAGAGGCTTTCGAGAGTATCTTAGCAACCTCGTCATCTGAATTGCCTGATATCTCGCGTAGCCTGTCTGCCTTTTGTTTTTTTATGCTTTCAAGTATCTCTTCGAAACCCATCGTTTACCGCCTTTTGAGGACTAAAGTATCTGCAAAAGCAGTATGAGCCCAAGTACGAAACCTATTATCCAAAGCGTTTCAGGTATGACGAAGAAGAACAGCACCTGCCCGAATTTTTCTGGTTTCTCTGCTATTATGCCCATACCTGCTGCTCCAATGCCCTGCTGGGCCATGCCAGTGCCAATAAGTCCGCCTGCAATCGCTATTGAAGCTGCAACTGCATATAAAGGATCTGCTACTACCATTTTTACACCAATCTTATCGATTTATTTTAGGAATCACAATATTATATATACAATAGGTTTTTATAGCCTATTTATAACAGATTTCAGAATGCATCCATGCATTTAGGCAGCGTGACCGGCATATTTATATGCAAGGAATACGCCAGCTGTGGAAAGCACATTGGTGAATAGTATAACCATGAATATTTCATCTAGAAACCCAGGTATCACTATGCCTGCAGCCAGGGGCAGTGTCGCAACAATCGAAGGCGAAAGGCCCCTGGCAATGTTATAATATACCAATTTCTGCTGCTGTGCGCTGTCCACGCTATTATCAGACATGAACGACTTTAGCGTGGGGGCGAAGAAGAAGCGCACAAGCATTATTATAAATGATAACAGAAGAGCAAGGACAAGGGCAGAAACGGTCGCATTGCTGATGCTAAACAGCAAGCCTATATAAACAAAGAAGAAGGTGCTCGTGAACAGCGTTATCTCCTTCTGGTAGCTCCTTATATGCTCTACATCCTCAGGCATGGAAAAGTATTTCTCCCAACTGGTTGGCTCATGGGTTATGCTGCTTATACGCCTTATCGAGCCTATTGATGTAAACAGTATGCCGAACACGAATACTGCTATGAGACCGCTCATGCCCATTATTTGTGATAAGCCATACGTGGCCAGGACCATGGATATGGTAAGCATCCAGCTGTATGCCCTGCTGTAATTTTTGTACCTGCTCAATACGAAAAGCCAGAACAGTGCAGAGACTGCACCTACGATTATGGAACCAAATATGGCGCTTATCACCAACCCGACCACATCCGCTACAGTAATATTGGTTGTAATAATTATGCTGAGAAGTATCACAGGTATTATCAACTCTAGCGTATCTGATGATACACTCTCGAACAGCAGCGTAGTCTTGAGTTCGTCAGGCGCTCTTATCACTTTCATAAGCGTAGGCACGATTATGCTGCTTGGCCCTGAGAGCGCAAAACCGAACATGAACGCTTCGAGAAGTGTCCAGTGCAATGCCAAAAACGCTATTACGGAAAGTATTACCCCAGTAGTTACCCCGACGCCAAGCATGAACGCAGACGCCTTTGCGAATACTTTTTTAAGGTTCAGCGGATTCAGGTTGATTCCGACGTCGAAAAGTATGAATGCTATTGCTATCGCACTTATGTATGGCGATAGGTCTGCGATGACGCTGCCTGGGCTGCTGTCAACCATGTGAAAAATAGGGCCGATTATCAAGCCTATCAGCATTAAGGGCAGTATGCTGGTTATTTTTATCTTGTCGAAAAGCGAATTCAGTATGAACCCCAGAAACGCGACGGCTGCAATGAATATGAATACGAGATTAACGTTTATCATTTCATCTTCCCTGTTTCAGCTTCGTTTGCCCTCTAGCCGATTTGCCCGCATAACTATAAATTCCTTTGTTAAGTTTTTCGTTTATGGTTTTGACCAGCTCCACCATCCTTTTTTCCCTGATTCTCGATATCATCAGGTATGCCTCATCCTTTGTATCTCGCGTAACTAGTATTATGACCTCTCCGAACTTTAATCTTCCGGCCCTGCCTTTGCGTTGTATGTTTCTTATCTCGCTAGGTATAGGTTCGTAAAATATCACGGCGTCGACTGCAGGAATGTCAAGGCCCTCTTCGCCTATTGATGATGCAACAAGAACCTTGAATTTGCCGTCCCTGAAGTCTTTTATGGTTTCAGACTGCTGGGATTGGGTTACACCATCCTTCTTCCCCATAAATGTGCGTGCGTCTATGCCCTTCGAACCCAGCACCTTCGCTATGCCCCTTATCGTAGACCTGTACTGGACGAATATTATGACGCTCTTGTCCCTTAGGCGGCTGTTCAGCAATTCGATGGTCTTCTCCAGTTTAGGATGTTCAATGCCTTTGCCTATTGCATCCCTTGCCAGTTTCAGAGAATTTGTCACAGCTTGATTTTTCAGTATGTTCTCTACGCTTCTGCTCTTTTTTTCCTTTTCCTGCAGTGCCTCGAAATAGCTGACAAACGAGTATATACCCTCAGTAGTTATTAGGTCATATGCGTGCATTAAATGCAGCAGGTATACGTAATTGAAAAGTGCGTTGAACTTGTAGTTTCGCGCTTCCAGTTTGTCTATGTTAGCACCTATCAGAAGCAGCTGCTTTTTTGACATGTTTTCAAATTTTCTGAAAGGACTTAGACCGGTGCTGTAAAGCTTTCCTAGATGCAGATCTATGACAGGTTTAAGCATTGCGGCGATGGCATTTATGCTGTCATCCTTGTAGACGTATATGGTCTCTATGCTCTTGCCCATGACATATGGTTGGACATCGTTATCAGATGAACTCCTTATCTCTATATTCTCTATCCCTAAAGTCTCTATCAATGTGTTGATTTTTTTGGTATCGCTTCCTGGCGATGCGGTCATGCCCAAAACCTGCACGCCATTGGCCTTGCATTCGTTTGCAACATATGTATATGCATACCGCCCAACCGCTTTATGACATTCGTCGAATACAACTATGCCGAAGCCCTTCAGCGAAAGCCTGCCTTTCGAAAGATCATTGGCTACCGTCTGCGGAGTCGCCACCAATACGCGTGCTGCATCTTCCAACTCAGAACGATTTGAACCCTTGATGGCCCCAGTTAGCAGAAGTATCTTATCTGTACTTACGTTGAGAAACTTTGCAATTGAATCGAAGTGCTGTTCGCTCAATGGCTTTGTAGGTGCAAGTATTAGGGCTTTTCTTCCGTCGTACAGCGAACGTGCAATGGCGAATAGAGCTATAACAGTCT
>JAKBRJ010000011.1 GCA_021834785.1 Microcaldota archaeon | reverse complement strand
TTTCGGCCCTTCGAGCTTCGTGTTCCTTTGGTTTATAGTGGGGAAGAAGTTTTCCATCTTTATTCCTCCTCCTGATATGTAATCGCTTATCTGCTTCCTTTCGTCCGATCCCAGCTCAAAGATATCGTCGGATTTTATCCTTATGTGGTACCCCCTGTTGCCGCTGAAATTTATCTTTATCTCCTTCTCCGAGAATCCGAAATCTGGCATAAGAAAATCTTCCACCAGCTTTATAGTCTCGTCCTTGATTGAAGAGAAGCAGTTCTCGCACACCCATGAAGAGCCGTGCACATTTTGGCATTCGAGATGCAGGTCCGTGGCATCCAAATCGAAAACCAATTCGGCGCCGAACCAGCCCTTGTTTTCCATAGGCCTGCCTGCAGGCATGCGGTAGAATGAAGCGGAGTATGAAACAAAAGCAGGCGCCTGCGCTGCCATATACTGCTGCAGTTCCGCATCAGATCCGAACCCCTTATGCCTGTAGGATATCTTGCTCTCAAAATCCCCGAACCCGAATTCCCTGCTGGCAATGCTGTCTACGCTTATCCTGTTTTTCAGGTAATACCTCTTGAATAACGAGGATGCGAATTTCGCAACATTTTCATCCAGCATCTAAAGCACATCAAGCATTTACATTATCCTTTTCAAGATAAAAATATAAAATATGGTGGGAACCGCCTCAATAGACAATCAACGTAGTAGTATATAGACATTTAAAGATAGGTGCAGATTCCTTATATTGCGAGAGCATGGCGCAAGAGAATCGTTCCACCTATAAAAAAATAGCAGTTTTTGACATCGATGGCGCGCTATTGAACGACATAGAAGAGGAATTCAGCAGGCATTTCATAAGGAAGGATTCGAAAATAGAAAGGTCGTTCAAGGAGGCCATCTTTAACATGATGCGCATAATCCCAAATGGGGGAGATGGCGTAATGGAGCGCTGCAATGCGTTGGATCATGGGGCCGCGGAAGCTATGAAGCTCCTTTCATCAAAGGGCTTTGAATTGCGCCTAGTAACATCTAACCGGCGCGCATCGAAGGAGTCCATAGACAAGATGGTCGCCGATGCAGGGATAAATGCCAGCGTGAAGCTTGACATCGTGCCCAAAAACAAAGCCGCTTTCATAAACAGCAACATCAAGCCCGAGATGGTATTTGAAGACCAGTACGACGTAGCTATGGGCATCAGCGGCAGATCGAAGGTCTTCCTGGTATTGCGCGATTACAACCGCATAGGCGGAAGGATTGCAAGGTTATTGCGCGGCAACATATCATTCGTGAGCTTCTCCGACGCCATAAATGAGATCCAGCGCAAGGATCAAGATACAGATAAAGGAAAGGCATTGCTTTATTAACCTATTTTATGATAATCTACCATGGCAGAATTAAAGCAGGCCATAGTGATACGCACTGATTTGGAGATGAGCAAAGGCAAGATAGCTGCGCAGGCAGCGCACGCATCGCTCATGAGCTATTTCGAGGTGGAACGCACTGACAAGTCCATAGCAAGAGAATGGCTCGAATCAGGGGAAAAAAAGATTGTGCTTAAAGTGGATAACGAAGAGGCGCTGATAAAGCTCTACAACGCATTTAAATTCAAGAAGATCCCATGCGCCCTAGTAACCGATGCAGGGCTTACCGAGATACCTCCAGGAAGCAAAACTGCCCTTGGCATTGGGCCTTGGGACGGGCGCGAGATAGGGGCCTTTACGGACAGGCTCAAACTGCTATAAACATCGCATTCATCGCATGCCCTAAGTGCGCTGGTTTTCTGCTAAGCCTAATGTAACTGCCTCAAGCGTGCCTAAATTGTTAGAAGCGGCATCAGAGATTTATCCATTGCCTAATCTAGAACCTAGACATATGTAACCCATTCCTCAAAGTCGGGATTATTTCCACTCACCGCCTCCAAGTATTTTTCTGTTATCATCTTAGTTATCGGCCCTACTCTTCCGCTGCCTATGCTTATGCCATCAACATTCACTATCGGCGCGATCCCTGCCGCTGTGCCGGAAAAGAATATTTCATCAGCAGCATAAAGCTCCTCCCTGTGCATGTCTCTCTCGTCTATAACTATGCCGGATGCCTCCCCAAGCTTTATTACCGTATCGCGCGTTATGCCTAATAATATGTCAGATGCCTTATGCGGCGTAACGATGGCTCCGTTCTTAACCATGAATATGTTTTCCGCAGATCCTTCCGATACGTACCCGTTTTTGGAAAGGAGTATGGCCTCATCGAATCCGGATGCCTTTGCCTCAATGCTGGAGATTATCGAATTAAGGTAGTTGCCCGATGCCTTCGCCTCAACCGGAAGCACATCCGAATTTATGCGCCTCCACGAAGATACCTTTGCCTTAAGTCCTCTTCCTCCATTGCCGAAATAATCCGAGAAGGGCACGGCAGCTACGAATACGCTCACCTTTTTTCCAGATACATCAAGCCCTATATGGTCATCCGAATAAAAAGCAAACGGCCTTATGTAGCACGATTTCAACCTGTTAACTCTTACTGTCTCTATTATTGCGCTTTCTATCTCATGTGCATCATATCCAATATTCATCGAATATATCTTTGTGCTTTCAATGAAACGCCTGACATGATCCTTCAATCTGAATATCGCAGTGCCCTTCTTCCCCTGATATGCGCGTATACCTTCGAAAATCCCGCTGCCGTACTGGAGGGAATGCGTCAATATCGGCACAGTCGCCTCGTCATACCATATGCTCTTACCATTGAGCCATACCTTCAATCTGCTGTTTGCTGCTTTGGCTGCCATAAAACCACGCAATGATATGGAAAAGGATAAATAAAACACTTGCCTTTTTCATACATGTGCAAGGTGCTATCATGATGAACAAAGCCTTAGCGCTGTCGAAGCTGAAAAGGTCAAAGCTTACGCCATTCCAGAAGCGCGTGCTTATGGAGGCATCTAAAATACCAGTCGGCCGAACCGCAACCTACAAGCAGATTGCATCTGCATGCGGCAGGCCCAATGCATATAGGGCAGTCGGCACAGCACTAAGAAAGAACCCCTTTCCCACATCGATACCCTGTCATAGAGTAATAAGGAGCGATGGAAGATTGGGCATGTACTCTTGCGGAGGAGAAGCCCGAAAAAGACGTCTTCTGATGAGCGAAGGCGCACTGAAAAGCAGACATCTAAAGTAAAAAAACATGAAGGGTTGGCGCATCGGCCAACCCTGTCATCCCACCCAAGGCTCATATACTGAAAAGCATTTCATGTTCGCCGCGCAGCCCGTATTTGCTCGAAGCGTACCTATACTCCTTCTCTTCACGCATGCCAACTGCGCCGAACCGTTCCACTATCTCCTTCTGAGATTTCTCTAGCATTAAGAATCCTGAAGTCCCTGCGGCTGTCAATCCAAGGGCCTTGCCTATCTCCTCCCTAGTTGCAAAGTCCAGCAGGCCCTTCTCCTTGAGCCTGTTAAGATTGTACCATACCGAGCTTTTAGAGAAGCCATAGCTCTCGCTTATGTATTCAACGAAACTTGAAGCAGAATCTATCTTGTCGAATCCTATCTCGATGATCACAAGCTGCTCTCGCAGGGTAAGTTTCGAAAATTTAGTATCATCTCTACTAACAACCATTTGGCGCACACAAACCACCTATTTAAAAAATAACTGATTTATGCGGCCAAATGGACATATGATGTATTGATTGTCCACTTGTTATTTCTGATGCTGCAGCTGCCCTTTGGGAATGAGAATGGCCTCAATATTTGCAGCATCAAACTTTTCATTTACATCACATGCTTCCAAAAAGCATAGAGGTTCTGAGTATCACGAACCTATTATCACTAAACCTATAAACCTATTTAAATCTTTTGTATTAAACATTAAGCCCTCAGGGTAAATATCTGTGGTGTGAAAAAGCGAACAGCGCAAAATCAGCGCCTCATATTATTCTTATTTAATTTTTCCTGTATCGCATCAATCTGCCTCAATACAACCGATACCTGCTCATTGCCAAACCCTCGCATGTTTTCTGCATTCCACTCTATAGTATTTTTTCTTAACGCATCGAGCAGTTTGATATAATCATAATCCTGATTAAAGGGCAAGTTGTCTAATCTAAACTCTATTGATTTTAAGCCGATTAAGATTTCAGGTATGGAGGAGTCTTTGCTATTAAAGATCTTACTGATTGACTGGAACTGTTGCGCACCCTGTTCAGAAATTTTCGGCTCAATTCCGCCATCCTTTACCCTCTCTGCCAATGCCTTCAGTTTTTCTGCACGTTCTGCCAAAAATTCCATATTTGCGTCGTCTTCAATTCTCTCTATGTTATTATAAATATTAGAATTTGAAAGATTGATAAGCATATTTGATAAATCAAACAGGCTATTGCTAATTTTGTATTTTGTGCAATCTCCGTCAAGAGTTTTCTTTATGCTGTCTATGAGGATATATGCATCATTCAGATCCTTGGAAGTCTGCGTTGTTAGGTGTATATCTCCATAAAAACGCCCCAACCCTAATTCCCAATTTCCTAATACTTTTTTCACCTCCGATTCTATTTCGGTTGTGGTTACGGGAGTAGCTATATGGGCATTATTCATGTTTTTATGTCTCTTTAATATGTTCATTTAACCATACCTCTTGCTGTTTAAATAATATTTAATTGTTTCATTGTGCAATCAATCCAAACTAAAACAAGAAATACTGTGCCATCCTTTTTGGTGTGTAAGAACTATAAAAAATAAATAAGCTAGATAAATGTTTAGAATGCATAACTTTTAAACAAAATATATTAAAAAATAATATAAAAAAGTTTATAAGGGTGATGTGCGACGGAGAAGCTCAAAACGAAGAAAGAGTTGTCGTGCGGTGCAATACTATACGCAACTAGCGGCAATGTGCTCAGCGTGCTGCTTCTTGAACAGGATAATGCGCACTACAAGAGGACTGGCAGTGAAGCCAAAAAGGTCGTGATAGACATAGGCCCGTCAGGCCGCAAGGAGAAAAACGAGACGGATGAGGCTGCCGCGATACGCGAGATTTACGAGGAGACAGGCTTGAAGGATATCGGTTTTGACAAGGGATTCAGGTTTGATCTTAAATACGAGTTCAATGCCACTGATGACAACGGGGAAGACATGCGCATCATGAAGACAAGGCGATTCTGGTGCGCCAGGCTTCCGGAAGGCTACAGGCAGCTGATACACATATCCAATGAGCACAAGAGGTACTGGCTTGAGCCCATAGACAAGGCAATCAAGATCAAAGAGCTCGAGGACTCGAAGAAGGAGGCGCTGGAGAGCTTCAGGGCTTATATAATGAAGGTCAAGAGGCGCTGAAGCATCATGCCTGATGCATCGGAACAGCCTAACATCCGACGCTCACTCTCTGAGCCCTGCGATGTCCTTGAAAAAATGAAGCTGCTGTCCAACCTCGTCAATTGAATTCAGTATCACGATGGCTATCTTGTGCCTTCCTGCCTTGTCCAGCAGGCTCTGGACATCCTTATTGCCGAGCATACTGTCGTTTACCAATATCGTATCTATGCTGTATTCGTCTATAGCCTTCAAAACGCTTTCTACGCCGTAAAACGAAACCTTCAATTCCAGTCCAGAAAGGAATTTTTCCATGAGCATGAATTCAGACCTGATGGTCTCCTTCTCAAGTATCGAAGATACCTTGTCGCTCTTTATGAGTTCGTACACCCCGCTCTTCTCAGCATTGCTCACGCTCTCAAATATTATCCTTTTTGTTATCTTCTTTACAGTCCCAGGATCCGACATATATTTCTTTACGTCGTCTTTTGTAAACCCCGGGCCTGCTATTATTACTGTATCTACATCCATTCCCTCTGCCGTATCTACGACTGCTTTGAAGTATTTATTCTGCTGTTCTTGGAAATCCTTGGGGCTGAGCTTCTTGCTTAGGTTGCTGTAAACGTCGTTCCTGAAGGACACGCCATACCCCAATATATAAGCAGGCAGGAACTTCTCGTCGTCTATGACTATTATGCCAAGGCGCGCCCTCTTGGAATTGGCAGCGGCTCCTTTAATAACATCTACCAGATAATCCGGCCATTCCGCTTTGAATATCTCTATTGTATCGCCAGGGGCTATGTTTAGGGTGTGGTAGCTGTTCAGCTTTATGTAGTCGAGTGGCCTTCCCTCAACAATCTTGCCAAGCACCCTAAGCCTGAGTGCGTTCTTGTCCAATTCTGTCTTCTCAACAAGCACCTTTACGACTACCTTCTTGAGTTCGCCTACGTCGCTCTCGCTGGCCCTGAACCTCCGCTCGGTTTCGGATTTTACAGAATCGTTCTGGAATATTATGCGCTGTATGGTCCAGAGGTCCTCCAATCCATCTACCCTGAGCTTGAGAGCGTTCGTATCCCTGTAAAATTTTATTATCTTCATGCGAAACACTGCACGCAATAATACAATTGCATATCAGATATAAATTCCAATCCAAAGTATCTCAGCGAACAAAGGTTAAATAAATATAGCATTTCAATACATCTGTTTGATACTATGATCTTTGACATACTTAGCATATTCTCGATTATCGGCGCATCGTATGCGCTCCTTAGCTCTTTCATAAGCCATTACGGCTATGCTGCCATATTCGGGCTAATGGCCCTTGAGGGTTCTTCGCTGCCGATACCAAGCGAAGTCGTACTTCCTCTAGCGGGGCTCTTCGCAGCAAAGGGAATACTCAACCTGCCCTTCGCTTTCCTCGCTGCACTGTTAGGCAGCATAGTCGGGCTGGGCGTTGATTATTATATAGGATACTACCTGGGAAAAGATGTTGTCTACAAGCACCTTAAAGCGTTCCACATAAAGAAGGAATCCCTTGATGCATTCGACGAATGGTTTGCGAGAAATGGTTTTGCAGCGGTGTTTCTGTCAAGATTCATACCTCTGCTAAGAACTCTGATGAGCTTTCCTGCGGGTTTTGCTAGAATGCCGCAAAGAAGGTTCTTTGCATATTCCATAACCGGATGCATCATATATGATTTCGTGCTCATATACTTTGGATATAAAGCACTATCATCCAGCAGTGCAGTTGTCATACTGGCTTCAATAGGCGTTTTTGCCATAGCACTTTATGCATTATATCATTATTCGCTTAAATACATGAAATCCCACAACAAGACATGATAGGTTTTATAATGCCTGCAGTATCGCACAAGAAAAGCATTCTTGTAATGGAATCCGGTTCGTTCAAGACGTTCGGCGGCGCGGTGAAAGACTCGCACAGGCTTTACGTCTACCTAAAAAGCCTTGGCAAGTATAAGATTGATTTTTTTGCGGATTTTTCAAAATTCGGCGAGCGCCCCCCTATAGCATTGGACGAGATGTACAAAACCCATTACGATCTGATAATAATAAATTCGATGCGCGATGTTCTCCTGCTTAAAAAATATATGCCAAAAAACACCAGCACAAAGACCATATATGTTGATAGGGGCGACATAGTATACCACTATTTTACGCTTCCTGGAAGCAGGGCCATATCACGGCTCGCAGGTATTTTTCCCATAAGTGCGGACATGTCAGATTCAATGTCAAAATCAATAATCAAGTCTACCAATAGCATCGCGCTCAAGCATGCCCGAGACTTCTTTTCGAAAGGTTATGGCCTATACCTATTCAAGGAGATGCGCAAATGGCTCACATGTTATATCGCCATAAACGCAGAGCAGGAACTTCGAGCTAGAAAGTTTTTTATCAGCAAAACAATGGTAAAATATATCCCCATAGCTCCTCATGAGGAATTCACCTGCCTACATATAAAAAAGGATTTCGAAGGAGGCATTTTTATAGGCAGGTTGGAAGAGACGCAGAAGCGCGTTTCGCTGCTCATACAAGGCATAAAGGAGGTTGTGAGGATGCATCCAGAATTGAAAGGAAGGGAGCTTCTCAGGATATATGGCACAGGTCCGGATGAAGGGTATTATAAGCAGCTTGTCAAGGAATTGGCTTTGGAAAGCAGCATATCGTTCCGCGGTTTCGCGCTTGAAAGCAAGCTTTTGCATGCATACAACGATGCAGGATTCTTCGTCTCGTCTTCATATTGGGAAGGATTGTCAAGAGTGTTTCTTGAAGCCATGGCATGCGGCCTTCCGGTGCTTGCAAACACAAAGAACAACAGGCTGATAGACTACAAAAAGAGGAAATATCTGGTGCGTGAAAACAAGAATGGCTTGATATTTGAATACGGCAATATGTCAGATTTCGCCAAAAAATTCTACCTGCTGTATTCAGATAAGAAGCTTGCAAAAAGCCTTGGCAACAATGCGCAGAAACTTATATCAAAGGAGCTCAACATAAAGAAGATGCTTGCATCATACGATGCGCTCATAAGCGGATTGCTCTCTTAATTGTAAATTATTATCAACCGTTATGGTATTCATTTTTGCCTATCTGCGCGCTCTTGCTTTTTTTTGTGACAAAATCCGCAAATCCTATTATGCGCCTGCTGAACTCCTTTTCATTTTCATACATGGGGCAATGTTTGCTGCCTTTAATTACATATAATCTGCTTCCTTTGACCAAGCCGTTCAATTCCTTGAGCTCTGCAAGGCTCCTGTTCTTGTCATTCTCCCCGAAAATCAGCATGGTCGGAATATTCAATTTTTTCATGCAGGCAGTTGCATCGAATTTCAATATGTTCCTTAAGAGCCCATCAAGGGATGCGAAACTCATCTTCATTGCTTCCCTTACCATTGATTTCTCTTCCGCCTTGGTTAACGAATTGAAAAATGTAGGGACCTTGCTTTTCATAAATCCTTCAAGGTCATTTTTGTTTTCAAGTTCATCGAGCCATTCCTTTACTTTCAAGGACGGCTTAGGCCCTGAATCCACAACTACCAGAGCGCGGACTACTTTAGAACCAGTGCATGCCATTGACATCGCCACCTGTCCGCCCATGGAGTGACCTATAACTATTGCGCTATCTATGTCAAGCGTGTGCGCCGCTTCAAGCATCTCTTTTCCCAATTTATCAAGCTTATAATCAGCTGCATGTTGGGGCTTTGACGAATTCCCAAAGCCCTTCATGTCGAACGCCCAGCATGTAAATCTATCAGCACTGCTGAGCATAAAACGCCTCCATATGAACGAGCTACCTGCAAGACCGTGCAGCAAGATGAGGTTAACACTGCCGCTTCCGGATTTCAGGTAAGACAGCTGCGTGCCGTCTTCCAGCCTGCAAGATCCCTTATCTATCCTATCCATATTCACATATTGGATATCTCCTCAAGTTGCACCTTAGATGTTTTAGGTCCGAAGAATCCGATATCTATAATGACTATTATTATCAAGATAAATATTGCTACGAATGTAGCAAGGACTCCATGGCTTATCACATCTGCGACCATGAACAGCGGAACCGTCGCAGATGCCAGTGCATTTATAGACTGGCCCAACCCGGTTGCGCTGCCCCTCAATTTTGTCGGGAATATCTCGGCCTGATACTGGTGGAAGAAGTTGCTCATGTTCCAGAACGAAAACTGTATAAAGAATCCCAATATCAGCATCAGGTATAGGTTTGTAGTTAGTGCAAAGCCTATCCCTAATATCCCAGCGGCGAGTATGAAGAGCATAATTCCGACCTTTCGCTCTACCTTATCAATTATTGGTATGTTAAACAGGCTGCCTACTACGAAACCTGAAAATACTACCATTGAGAAAAGTATCGATGAAGTTATGTCGTATCCTCTGGCTACGAAAAGCAGTGGTATCAGCACGTTAAAGCTGAATGCAGCACCGCTTTGGGCGTATTGGAATATCAATACCATTATGGTTCTTGCCCTTAGCTTCTTTGCGAACAGTGTTCCCCATCCAACCTTCTTGGCTGGAACTGTAACATGCTTTTTAACTGGAGGCAACACTCTAAGGTGGTTGTATCTCATGACACTCTTTTCTATCATTGTAGTCGTGGCATCTGCTTCCTTTGTCCTTCCTTCTCCCTCAAGCCATCTCGGCGATTCTATGATTCGCCTCCTCAACACCCACATTATGAATGAGCCTATTGCAATTATGACTAATGTCAATCTCCAGCTTAAGTCAAGATTGAATCCGGAAAGCGCAAACATTATGAATGCGCCTACCGGTGCGCCCAATACTGCTATTGTATAAACCTCAGCCAATCTTGAGCCTCTTGAATTCTTAGGCATGACCTCGCTTACGTAAGTATCTGCTACGCCCAATTCAGGCCCTACGCCCAGACCTATAAAGAATATGAATACCGATATTAGTATGTAGTTAGGCATTAGTGCTGCAAGTATGCCAGCCACTGCAACTATAAGGAGGTTCATGAAATATATGTATCGTCGTCCGCGCATATCTGCCAATTTGCCTAATGTTAATGTGCCTACGAACATTCCTGCAAAGAACACAGTAGGTATTATCAAAGTGCCTATCACGCTGCTCAGTCCGTATGCATGTTCGACGAGCAACGCAAGCTCCCCCTGACCGAATATAACAAACAAACTGAAGAATTCGCCTCCTGCTATAAGGAGAAGGAACTTCAGATGAAATCTACTAAAAGGCAATCTGTCTAATCTATCCCCAACGCTTACGCTTTTCTCAGCCACCTAATCACTTTTATTACTTCTCTAAAAAGCTTTTTAAATGTTCGTACGTCTGCATATGAGTTGCCTGATGGCAGAACGGCATACAGATGCAAGCGACTACTAAATAAAGCTTTGCTTGAAAGACTTAATGTGGCGGTTGAATGTCGATTTTGCGAGACAACATCAATATGGGTGCGAAGGAGTTGAGAAAGCAGCTCAATTCCAAAAAGATAATCATAGCTCCGGGCGTGTCCAATGGCCTGTCTGCCATAATTGCAGAACGGGCAGGCTTCAAAACACTTTATATGTCCGGATCAGGAGTTGCAGGCACCAGAGGTTTGCCAGACCTATCTGTAATATCCCTCGATGAAGTTGCATACGATGCAAGGAATATAATCGCCGTCTCAAGAAGTCCGCTCATAGTTGACGTGGATACTGGCTTCGGGGAGCCACTGAATGTTATACGAACCGTCAGGATGATGGAAAGCTTGGGCGCAGCAGCTATACATATGGAAGACCAGGTCCTTCCAAAGAAATGCGGGCATCTCAACGGCAAGGCAGTTGTGGGTGCAGATGCTATGATCCAAAAAATATACAGTGCGGTAAAAGCCAGGAAGGACAAGAATTTTGTGATAATCGCCAGAACCGATGCAAGAGCCGTAGAAGGATTAGATGCTGCAATAGAGCGGTCTAATCTATATGCGGGTGCGGGTGCAGATGCCATCTTCACCGAAGCTTTGGAATCAGAGAGCGAATTTAAGGAATGCGTAAAAAAAATACACGCTCCGCTGTTAGCCAACATGACTGAATTTGGGAGGAGCCCATTGATATCAGCAAAAGATCTGGAAAGCATAGGGTATAAAATAGTAATATTTCCCCTTACTGCTTTTCGCGGGTCGGCATTGGCATCAAAAAAGGTATATGAAGAGCTTGCAAGATCCGGTACGCAGAAGAATATTATCAATAGCATTATGACTAGAGGGGATTTCTACAGCGCCATAGGTTATGATGAATACGAGAAAGAGGATGACGAGACATCACGTCTCGCATAATCTAAGCTGTGTGCATGCTTCCCGTCCCACAAAACCGTTTCTGCAAAGAAACATATAATAATCTAAATACCCTGATTTAAATTCAGATCAAATGCCTATGAACGCTATGAGAAATAAAACGGAATGGTGCAGCTTCATCAGAAGCGCAGATGCACCCGATTTCATCGAACTGCGTGGAAAACCTATAAACTCCAAGAAACGCTGATGCGTAAGGAAAACATGAATGTAGGTGGGGATTCTATGACTCTATGCCGAATAGGCGATGACGAGAAAAATTTTGCATTCATAATCATACATAAACTGCGCACCATTACTGGAAAGACAACAGGCTGGGCAGAAATTGCCACACTGCCTAAATCTGACCATGATGAAGCTGCAATGGATTTTATAGATGCAATGGGAACGGAATCTATCTAATGCACTGCATGTATACGCATATGATTAGACCCTTTTATCCATTTCTATATTATCCAGCATGCAGAATGCCGGAATAATAAAAGCATAAATATCAAATAATACTAAATACTACTTTATGGCAACAAAGGACAGGCATATAAGCGAGTATAACGTGATGCTTAAAAACGGATGTTTTAGCATGGCCGCGCATATCGCCAAAGAGCACGGATTAGGTAATGAAAAGGTCGTCTCTGCAGCACATAAGGCATACGAAGCCGAGATATCGCTTATAGATTATAGGGATGTAGAGCAGGCATACAAAGGCTATACGAACGCCGCATACATAGCTTCCGAATACGGAATGGATCATGAAGAATATGTAAAGCCTGCAGCCATAAATGCGTTCCTCTGGGCGAGAAAGGCAGGAAACGAAATAGCGACGGACTGGCTTAAGCGTACTTATAAGCTAAGCGATAAGGACATAGCCAAAGGCAAGCCAGAAGTGAGCATCGGAATCATAGACATAAGGCATGAAGGCACAGAATGAGCTATTGAAACAGCATGCTGGTATTTTGAAGGGCGCTGCACATGTATCTGCAACATCCGCATGGTCATGCATAAAGGCTTCCGATGGAAAGGCTTATTTATATTTGTTCAATAATTCAATTGTGGTTCAATGCCTCTCTTGTTCATGTTTCAGGATAACAATGGCAAGCCTATTGTCGACGAACACCCTATAAAGCCCGGCGTCGGCAAGATATATATGCGTGAAAACGCGTTCGCAGGCAGGAGCATCATATATGCATTTGAATGCGATCGGTCTGACGAATATTCTAAGGTATGGGAGTCCACGGAACCTGTTGAGAAAGGTCCAGACGACCATCTTGAAAAGCTTGGACTGAAATTTGTAAAGGAGCTCCGAAACATGGAATACATGGATATAAAGGTTGTATCCCCTGATAACTACGAGTATAATCTGCGGGTTGGCCATTCGACAGAAAAAAAGCACGGCAGAGCTTGAAATACATGTTCCTTAACCCATCGCACAGCATCTTCGGGCTTCTCCTTCCTGCGCTTTATTGCCCTCCCTGATAACCTGCCGAAAGCAGATCATGCAGCGTGTCGATTATGTAGTTTGCATTCCTTATTATGTCGCTCTCAGATATTATGCCTACAAGCATTTCGGTTCTGTCCGTGACGCAGAGCTTCTTGACCCTCTTCTTCACCATCAATGCAGCAGCTTCCTCAAGTGTTGATCCCTCGTCAATATTCACAAGCGGTGAGCTCATTATATCCTTTGCTGTTGCCTCTGCTTTCTGCGCCTTTTTTGCAAGCATCCTCCTAATAATGTCGCGCTCCGTTATTATCCCGGCAGGTACATTTTTGGCATTCCGTATGACTACCGACCCTATGCTATGCCTCTTCATCTTTTCCGCAATGGCATATATGCTGTCGCTCTCGCGTCCTGTTATCACTGGCCTGCTCATGATTTCGTGCACCTTTATGGAACGCTTCGGCAATTGCATAATATCAATAAGCATTGGATGCCTGGCTTTTAATGGCTTCCATTCTGTTAGGCATATGCTTACACTGCTATGTTTTGGCAACGATAAATAGTAAAAATCCGCATGATAAAGGTATTTATGTTTGCTTAATAAATTGATTAAACAAGCGGTTCTTTTTATGCAGATGCCGAAATCAAAGGAGAACATGATACTTGCCATAGTGGTAATCGGAACCCTTATGGCTTCGATAGATTCCACTATTGTCCTGCTCGCTTTTCCTGCGATGACCGCTGCGCTTCATTCCACTATATCGACCATCATATGGGTCATACTGATATACATGATAGTGGTCGCGATATTCTCCACCCAGTTTGGGAGGATAGGCGATATATACGGCAGAGGCAGGATGTTCAATCTAGGCTTCGTAGTATTTACTATATCTTCTTTGCTGTGCGGCCTTGCCCCGACTGACATAACATTAATAATATTCAGGGCATTCCAGGCCATAGGCGGAGCGCTCATATCATCCAACAGCAGCGCCATAATCGCGGATACATTCGACAGGAGCCGCATAGGCAGGGCATACGGTTTTACTTCGATGAGCTGGAACATAGGCGCATTGCTCGGCATACTTCTTGGGGGCATAATAACAACATTCATAGGATACAGGTACATATTCTTCATAAATGTGCCGATTGGCATACTGGCAGTCGCCCTAGGCCTAAAATACATAACCGACAACAAAAGGTCAAAAGATAAAGTAGATCTTCCAGGGATGGCATCATTGGGAATTTCAATAGCGCTGATAGCGTATGCCGGAATAAACTATGCGTCTATAGGTGCAAGTGCATTGAACGAGGCACTTTTCGCCCTAGGCGTAGCGGCGGGCATAATCTTCATATTGATAGACAAAAAGGTCAAGATGCCTACAATAAACTTTACCATGTTCAAAAACAAGGTGTTCAGGAACTCGCTGCTTGCATCTCTCTTCCAAGGCCTGGGATTCATGGGCGTCACGTTCCTGCTCATAATGTACCTGCAGGGAGTAAGGGGCTTTTCGCCTCTCGATGCGTCATTGCTTTTATTCCCTGGGTATCTGGTAAGCGGAGTTTTATCTCCATATATGGGAAGGTATTCCGATAAATATGGATCAAGGCTTATCGCTACGCTTGGCATAGCATTCATGATAGCGGGGGTGATGTTCTACATCATGCTGCTTGGGGTTTCTTCGCCAGTATACTACATAATCATAGGCACAATAATAACTGGCTTTGGCGGAGCAATGTTCTGGCCATCTAACAACAGCGCAGTGATGGCCAACGTTTCGGGCGAGCTTCGAGGTGCAGCTTCAGGTACATTAAGGCTTTTCAGCAGTTTCGGCCTGATAGGCAGCTTCATAATAGCATTCGTAGCCGCAGCATCTGCCGTTCCCAGATACTTAGCATTTGAGATATTTGCCGGGACGTCTAAGGTGATAGGGGGCATAGGTAAGGGCTTCGTTACTGGAATGCATTTTGCATTCATTGCCCTTATGGTCATGCTCCTGCTTGCCGGTATATTCTCATACTCCAGGGGGAAGGAAAACAGGCAGCAAAAGTTTGAGCCAGAAAAGCACCATGCTTAAATATGCGCTTTACTTTTTAGAAAAAGCATGATTTACTACATTAGCAATTTGTGTTTATATCTGGATGCAATATCGTTAAAAGCACCTGGCACAACTACATTAATCTTTATTATCGAGCGCGCCTTCGTTTTGATTTCATCGAAGAAGCTTTTTTAGCGGAGAGCTTTCTTGGCGTTTTCCTCGATTTTCTTGATGTGCCATTGCGCTTAACCTTCTTTTTCGCTGCTGCTTTGCCAGCAGGCTTTCGGTATTGGCATACAATACAAACATACTGGTTCCAGCTGGTGCGAGCAACGGAATATATTTTGGCCTGGGCATACCTGGCGGCGCACCTTCAGGTGCATATTCACAGACGATAACAATAGAAAATAGCTGCTGATTTGGCATTCATAATGCCAATCTAATGTACCCACAACCTATATGCGAGCGCCATATTTCCGTTCATCACGTAATCTTCAGAGACATAAAAGCTCAGGTTAGATATAGAGTAATCAGATGACATGTTGAATGGATAATCCCTCGATTTGCTACCGCGGTTTTGCCTTTTCCAAGCAGTAAATGTCGCCAATACGCTCCCATTAGGGTAATCATCAAGCGCCTGCTTAATCGCTTTTTCCTTTTCTTCTGCCATGCCTATATCCATCTTATTTATAAAAAATGCTATTGGCTTGTTTCCAGCGCTGTTCTTATAATAGAAGTCCGTCATGAGGCAGATTGCCGCTTCATTGCCTGTATGGCTTTTTATCACCTTTATGGACTTTATGCGTATGGAGTATTGGCCCATGCTACCGTAGCTTGAAGCGCGCTCGAAGAAGCCATTCGGTTCAATGCTCTGCCATGAAGATGTCCGTATCGGGTATTTTGTTTCTGATAAATGGTAATATCCGCTTGTAGAATCATTCAATCTGAGCATATGGGCTGCATTATTACCTGAATCCTGCTGCTTAACGCCAGTAACTGTGGTTCTTGGCGCTGAGGAAAAGTCATCAAGCGCCTTCTGACTGCTTGCTGTTGGCATTGATATAATATTTGGATTATCAGATATTAATATATTATGGTCTGCGGGCTCTTCATGCAAACTTATCATTTGCTTGGAGCGAATATTTTGTTTTTACGTCAGTTTCCCGATCCGGCTGCCCCATAGCTCATTTTCATATCTATTACCTTGTTGGAGTCTCCGAAAAGGAAATGTGCGTCCACGAATTTGCCGCCCAGAACATGTGGCAGCCAGTATTTGTCGTCATCCCACATCATGTCCAAAGGTATGGAGCTTATTTCGAACCATTCTGGCTTCATCTCTTCGCTTTCCGTTATTTTTCCCTCCCATTCGTCCGCTATGTATACATGGACCCTCTGGTTGAATTCGCTTTTGGGTTCGCTTCCTCCAAAATAGAAGCGCAGCGTGGCTGCCTTGTAATAACTTTTTGGCCTTGCCCCTACTTCCTCTATTGATTCCCTTATCATCGCATCCTCTATTGTTTCGCCTTGCTGGAGCTTGCCTCCGACGCCGTTAAGCTTGCCCTGCCCGAAGCCGCGCTTCTTCATTGCCAGCAGCACTTTCGAAGCCTTTTTATCTACGAAATAGCAGAGGGTTACATCCCTAAGAGAATCAGAGTATTTATCTATGCAGTCGCTTATTTTGTCCTCGCTCATAAGATTGCACCCATATGACAATTATATAGAATCGATAATATATAATAGTTATTTGTTGGCCGCTTGAATGGACTTTGCGGCATAATACCTACTGATTATCGCTGAAGCAACTTCATTTGCGCACTCTTCCACGCCTGACGTGTTGCTTATCACGTGGAAATCGCTGCGCATGTACCTTTTCAGCAGTTCTATCTGCTTCGAATCGTCTCCAAACATCATCTTTTTGTGTATCCTGTCCTTGCCGTCCGTCCTGTTATTGAATCTTTCCTTAAGTGTTTTTGCGTCTGCGGTCAGATATATGAACATGTCTGGCTTCATCAGCCCTGCCCATGCCTTTATGATACCATACAAAAAGCCAGACGGCTCGTAGCTATTATAGTTACCCGAAACGCTTTTTATTGCCTCCCATGCGAACGAGAATGCGTACGGGGACCTTTGAAGCAGTATCACGTCATATCTCTTGCTGTTATTCCAAGCGCTCTCTTCCAATGCAGCATAGCTTATGCCATGGCGAACTGCGGAATACACAAGGGCTTTGTAAGAATCTATCTCTGGGTCTGTGAACTTCCTAAGGAACTTAGAAAAGAAGCCGTTTTCGACCATATGCGCTTTTGCATCAAGCGTTCTTATGCCATAAACGTCGGATAGCTGCGCCTCCACTACCTTAGATATCGTGGTTTTGCCAACACATGGCTTTCCGTCTATTATTACAAAGAATGCCATAATCCCCTTTTTTTTTATGAAATATTTATACCTAATGGAAAAGTAACATCATTCCCTACTTAAAGGTAAGGGTGAGGCCACTGATGAAGTTCACTTTAAAGAGATCTGAATATGTCAAGCTATCCGCTATGGCCATTGTGAACACTATAATATCTGCCCAATATCTTTATGCCCTGGAAACCGCAGCATATCACTGCAACCTTCATGTTCTCCATCCGATTGTCAAAGCATTATTATCAGAATTTATGCTGCAGCATGTTTAAAATGGATTTCACCAAGTCGGCTATCTCGCCGTTGCTAAGTTGAAGTATATGTTTTTCTAGTATTTGTTTTTTGGTGCCATCTTGCTCCAGCTTTGACAGCATGCCGCGGGCTTCATTTTTTGTTATTTCCTTTTGGAATATAAATCTCCCATTATTCCATAAAGCATCAAGCAGCGTATTTCCAATCTTGCGGCCGTCTTCCAGAAACATTAGCCTAAGAATGGACGAGAGGGGCGAATCTGCGGCTTTCGGCTTAATCTTCAAGATGCAAGATGTTACCCTTGGCTCAGGCTTGAAAACATCGTTCTTAAGCTCAGCAATTACTTCAACGTCATAAAAGCCATAGAAGAAAGCGGACATGACGCCGAAGTCAATCAAACCTGGTTTTGCTGATGCCAGCTTTGAAAAACCATAAGGCGCAGTGGTTACGCATTCGGAAAAGTTATGTTTTCTTTCATGCAACAGCCTGAAGAAGAGCGGCTGCAGGATTTTGTATGGGGGATTAGAAACTATCTTGTTGAATTTCGGCAGCTTGACGCTCAGGGCATCCCCCTCTATAATCCTTACGCTGGAACTGCCGCTGAAATCTCTTTTAAGTCCTGATATATAAGCCGGATCCTTCTCTATGGTGTAGACAGTCCCCGCATGAACTGCTATTGCCTTCGTAAGATTTCCCGGTCCGCCGCCTATCTCCAGGACGCGGTCCTGCCTAGTCAGCGCAGCAGCGCTTACGATTCTGCTTATAACTGACTGATCAACTATGATGTGCTGATCCTTGAGCTTATCCGGTATGTGATGCATCATTATGGCCTTAGGCTATTTCAATCTAACTGACTTTTAGACGATATCTAATCGCATATATAAAAATCTTGTCGTATTGCCTGTTTTCGTTTATTATGCAGAATGCTCCCCTAGTCTTTCCTATGCGGGAGAGGTGCATTCTAAGC
>JAKBRJ010000037.1 GCA_021834785.1 Microcaldota archaeon | reverse complement strand
CCCTTACCCTTCCTATCTGCTCCAGCCTGACCAAATCCAGCAGTTCCTCTTTTATGCCGTACCTTATTCTTACTCTTGTATCTACCAGCCTATGTATGCTCTTGTGCATAATCTTTGCAATCTCTATAGCAGAGTATATGAGCCAGTCTGCGTTGCTCAGCTTTATGTATAATACGCCAGGCGTTGTCCTGTATTTTTTTACTATGCTGTTTTCATCTGCCTCATTTATCCACTCACCGAGCATCAGCGCTGTGCTGAAAGCGCTTACTGGATCGTAATATCCGTAGTCCATGCTTTCATTCTCATATATTGCGCTTGACATCGTTTTGTATCTTACAAATTCCGCCTCAGCTTCCTCGGTCGGCTTTACATATGGCCTCATTTCTACCGTATTGGACACCATGTACAGTGTGCTAAGCGCATCATCAGCATATGACAACGAGTCGAGAATCCATTTCGCAGACATAGGGTCTATATAAAGCTCGCTCACCCTCTTGCCAAGTTTTGTTGCATCATACCCTGAATCGCTTCTTATTATGAAGTCCCAGTCTACAAGATCGCGCAGTACACTGCTTACCACATTTTTAATGTGCGCATTGTTGCCGTACTGATAACCATAAAACGTCTTTGAAAGGAATTCCATTATTTCACGCTCATTACCTAAGAACCCTTCGGCTATGAATGAAAGCACATGCATCCTCAATACCGGTGCTACCCCAAGCCCCGAGTCTATAGGCTCAGGCCCTGCCTTTATATACCTGTTATACAGTTCATCAACCGAATAATGCGAAGGTGCGGTGAGCAGTGCCCTTCCCTCAGTGTCATATCTAGGCCTTCCAGCCCTCCCGAAGAGCTGCATTATCTCATTCGCACCCAGGCGTTCAGAATTTATCCCGTTGTGCCTGCTTATATCCCTTACTAAAACCGTATGCGCGGGAAGGTTTACCCCTAAACCCAACGTGGTGGTGGCACATATAGCCTTTATCAGATTGTCCTTGAATGCGTTCTCTATGTAATTCCTTTGTGCGTTCAAGAGCCCTGAATGGTGAAACGCTATGCCCTTCTTGACCAGGTCAGAAAGCTTTATGCACTGTGCGGTCGGTTTTTCCAATACATTCAATATGTTTCCACCTATCTTATCCAACTTTGATTTTTCCTCCTGGGATAAAACCATTTCAGTATTCTGCGAAAGTTTCACTGCGCCTGCCTCTGCATTCCTCTTAGTGGAATAAAAGGCCAGCATCTGCTTTTTCATTTTAAGCGTATCCTGAAGCACCCTTATCTCTGGTATCTGGCTTGATCCGTTCAACGATACTTTAGTCTCCTTCCCTTCATCATAATAATGTGCTATGCCATCGCTGACTATGCCCTTCATGAGCTTAACAGACCTGAAATCGCTAATCACTAGCTTTGCGCCCAGCCATTCAGCCAGTTCATCCGAATTGCCTATCGTCGCACTCAAAGCTATAATCTGCGCGTCTGTAATCATCATCAATTTTGTAATCAGCAGTTCCAGCGTGGGGCCCCTAGAAAGGTCTCCCATCATGTGCACTTCATCGAATATTATACATCCTACGCTGGACAACCAGCCGGCTCCGTGCCTTATGAGGCTGTCCATCTTTTCAGTTGAAACAAAAAGCATGTCGTATTCGGAGAGCCATTGGTCTCCAGAATCAAGGTCGCCCATGCTTATGGCTGATTTCAGATATGGATACGCTGACTTTAACTCTTCAAATTTTTCGGTTACCAACGCCCTCATAGGCGCAATATATACTGCCTTTTTGCCTTCCATAAGTATCGATCGCATTGCTGCAAGCTCTCCTATAAGAGTCTTGCCGCTTGCAGTTGGCGCTGCCACTATAATATTGTTTCCATCTAACAGCCCTGCAGCAATAGCAAGTTCTTGAGGAGGAGTAAAAGCATTGAACCCTCGCCCAGCTAGCGATTCGATTATTTCATTGGATATTTTTCCTTTTAAAGAGGAGAGTTCCATAAGAAGGATTCGTCAGAATAATTATTTATTAGGTTGCTATGCTCCTTTGCCAATGACCTCTTCATCCTCCTTACTTTGAATATCAGGAAGCGTTCATCTATATCTCCTTTCTCATTTTTACCGTCAATAGTTTTTTGCCCAAAATATGCAAATGAGCCTATGCCATTAACTGCTGCTTCGATGCCTGAATAGCCATCGCCCAGCGTTATCCTTTTTATAAGGTGTTTTGTCATGCCTTCGGAGTCCCAGACTTCGAGCATGGCCATAGCATCGAAAAGTGCATTTTTATGTATGAACGCAGAGGGATTCTGCCCAAATGAAGCCAGTTTTACCAGATTTGCCAGATTGATTGTAGGGGTGATATTTTTTTTAGTAAGCATTATACCCTTCCTGATTACCGCAGGTTTTTCTATCCTATCCTCTTTTCTGATTAATCCTGATACGTTGCAGTATGCATTCGCATTTTGGTACGTTTGCATTTGGATTTGTTTATTAACCTCATACGCATTATTGGCTGGTTTGTCTGCTTCCATAATAGAATAATTCTTCCTGCTGTCCTTGGCATCGCTGTATATCTGCTTTAGTGCGCTTATAGAACTAGATATCAATAATGCATCCGAATGTGCAACAATGAACTTTTCAATCCTTTTCTCATTGTCATTTACATACAGCAGCAATTTTGATTTGAAAAGGCTTTTCTTTACCTTTACCCCCTGTATGCTGTTGTAGTCTATCGCCATTTCTTCATTTGCCCTTGATACAATTATCTGCGTTTCAGTAAGGTGCAGCTGTTTCTTGAGCACCCCTCCTTCCTTTGTATCAAAGCTGTATAGCGTTTTGCGTAATTGCATACTGTTGTCTACGTGTTTAGTTTGAAGTATCTCATTCATTTTTGTCACATGTCCATTCCATCAGACCCCCATCTTAAGGAAGGAACTATTTATTTTATAGCATAACTATAAAAGACTTTTGTTTTAGGTGGCTTTGTGTATAAATGTCGTCTTGTATGTAAAGTCGTAAGTCTGTGTATAAAGTCCAATACCTGGCATTATTTATTTCCTGGCTTGGTTTGAGACGTATATAAAACAACATATAAATATTTCCTGCGACGCAAAAAACTTTGTACGAATCAGGAACCATTACCAAACTTTGTAATATCAGAAGGTCTTGCAAGGCTTGGTGTTACCTATAAAGATAGACCAGCAAGAGTGTTTACACCAATAATAGAAGATTGGTCCGGCGCCAAGTTTTCCAAATCCGTCTACGTGCAACAAGGCACGTATGACTATTTACCGGTCGGGTTCTTGAATCTAGTAAAATTTGAAGAGGAATTCGGACAAACGGGCTTAGACAAGCTATGGGGCGAAACTGTTTCCTGGGTTTCAGATCCAAAGAAACTATTTAGAAACTACAGTGCAGAATATCTATTGCAAGTAATGAGAAGCTAACCTAGGTAATTCACATGATACATGAAATGTCATTAACTTCAGCACCATTCGACAAAATAAAAAACAGAAAGAAAACTATAGAAATACGCCTTTATGACGAAAAAAGAAGGGGAGTTAAGGTCGGTGATATCATACTATTCAGCAAGCTGCCGGATAAGAAGGAAAAGATTAAGGTAGGGGTTGTAGGCCTTTCGATTTTTAAGTCATTTCATGAGTTATTCTCCAATTTTGACAAA
>JAKBRJ010000036.1 GCA_021834785.1 Microcaldota archaeon | reverse complement strand
GTATGGTCGCCATGAGAGTCAAGGGTGATGTCGTTCAGGCCACGGGCTACGACACGCAAGGCATCGCCATGGACAACTTTTATGAATACCTCTATGCCCCTGTCGGGCGCTCGGGCTGAGGGCACAACACCGCCCCCATCCTGCGTACCGCAGGGGTCCACCATAATAGTTCGGTATTATTGAATGTGCAGCATGCAGTCACCTGGCCATCGCTTGCGCGCTGAAATAGGGCCTCACGATCAAAGGTCACGAACCTTAGCATGACTCGGCAGACCGACTCAGCGGCTGCCACAGACTGATAACCGTCATTCATTGGGTTGCGGCGTGGATCGACATGCGCGCAGTTTCGGCAATAGGCTTCTGCCAGGGATATAGAAGAAGCCTGAAACGAACGCAAAGATGTGGTCGGATAGACTAGGAAAAAGATACATGCGTGGACAACGGTGCGAAGACCTAGAAATTGGGCTTTGCACGTCTCTCCAAAGTCTGATAAACAGAGTATCGCTGTGTGTTGTTATAATTGTAGAATACTTCGGATAACAAAACAGGAAGGCAACTTTGAGAAAGCGAAATAGTATCGCATGCTCATTATTGATTGTCGCGATATTTGCGCCATTGCAAACTAGAGCCGACATCTTTTTCAGGTGCGATGATCATGGTGCGGCGCACATAATTAATAAAGTATCAGAAGGAAATGGGCCTGACGAGAAGAAGCCTGTCAAAATAAAAGGGTATAAAAACATCGGAAGCGGGATAGACTGGGTTGATTATAACAAAAAAGGATTTGTCTCAGAAGAAACCGGAAAACGATTCTACTGCGGTGGAGCGGTAATTGAATTTTGGCCGCATATCAATACAGGAAATATTGAGGGTCAGTGTGGAGCATGGCAAGGTGAGTCCCTCAAAATAAGATCCTGGGAAAAGCTATCAATTAAAACTCCAGAGATTTATATGGATCACTGCAACTCGTTTTTTTATATTAAACGGTTGACAATCAATCCTGATGCTGGATACATCTCACTTGTGAGTGCCGATACACCCAAAAAGAAGGAGCATGGCCCGAGTTTCTCGTGCGCGCATGTTCACAGCTTAGCTAGTTTGCTAATCTGCTCCAGTCCCGAACTGTCAAAGATAGATTATGATCTGAACAGAAATTACAAAAGATTGATTCATAATGTCGACAAAAAGGAAAAGCCTTACATCGCCGCACATCAAATCGCATGGATTACAAGAAAACGAAAGTGCAAGTCTTATTCCTGTTTGTGCAAACTGTATAAACAGGATGCTAATTATCTTAACGCGATGCTCACAAAGAACGGACAAGGCTCAAAAAATTATGGATCACTTTTCGGCGGCAAGCTCTCTGAATACAGATATGGTGGATGCTCATGACCTACTCTCTTGTTAAGTTTTCTACACGCAAGTGCATGTCGGAAATTTCTCGAACTGTCGATCTTGATCCAACGCTAAACAATCAACATTTCATGTTGATTCAGTATCGACCAATAACACGATTGAACGGGATGCAATATGAATACACATAAAATAACGCTTTTGTCTTGCATTGTATTGCTCTCAGCAGGAACCATCGCGCAAGGAGCACCTCATATTGCTGATGGCGAATGGCAAGTTACCAATACAGCTGTAGGCGGAGTTACGGCAACTAATACGCTATGCTTACCAGAATCCGGCGCGGATTCCTGGAGGATTTTGTCGAACCCAGGCAAAGGATTCACCTGCAAAACTATCGGAAGAACGCTTGTTGAAAATGGTGGGAGGACCGGTATTTTTCGTGAGCGGTGCCTCTTAAATCAACCGCAAGTAGGTGTTATAAGAATGAACATGAAAATCCGGGTAGTGTTTAACCATAGCGGTCGCGGCTTCCATTCTACCGCCGTTGGCAACGGTATTGAGCATGGATATACATTCCCAATTAACACAACTACAGTCGGCTATTATAAAGGAGCATGTCATTGATTGTAGTTGATTATGTGACTTATTTCTAAGGTGTTGCAGAGGGTGATCTAGCGATGACTTACTAGTAGACGACATCTGACATTTCTTCATTATGTCAATCAGCGTCGTCAATTGAATAACCTTCCGCGCCTAACACTGAACACATGCCGGAACGCCTACCGACATGCTAGAAGATTGATATGATTTTAGAAACACCAGGGGTCCCACGCATCAATCAATCAATCAATCTATTCAATCACGCTGCTGATTTTGCCCCGAAACTATTCGATCGTAGGCGCTGATAGACAGCGGAGGGCATAGGCATTGTACAAAAAGGTTTTTTCGCCTTCTCTAAATTGGATTATGGTGTTTCTATTTTTTCCTGAGGGTTACCATCATGCTTAGGCGCACTGTACCAGTTTTTATTCTTATCATTGTCGCAGTATGCACTGTTGCGCGGGCTAACATAAGCAGCTCTACAAATACGTTGTGTCTACAACTGAAGCATAAGATAGACCAGAACAGTAAAAAATTCATAGAACGTGAAGACTTCTCGCCCTGGGTGCAATTTGTTAAAAAACCCGTTGGGAAAGATTTAGAGCACGATAAATTGTTTAAATTTTTAAACTCAATATACGCTACCGTTTATTTTGAAAACAATGGAGACATTACTATCTATAAGATGCCGATGGCAAAGCCATCTATTTATATGGCATCTTTGTTTCAAGGGAGCGCAGATTGTCAATACAATGTTTACATCCAGAAAACACGCAAGAATTCAATTGGATATAGACAACTTCTCAAGCCGGACGGAGATACGTCGCCTTGCTGGACAGTTAGCGGGCATCTGGGCACGGTTCTCGGTCATCCTGCTTACATCGAATATGGAAACATTTCTGACATTTCTGATTCTATTTTTACTAGAATTACGCCATGGCAGAGCAGAGGCTGGGGGCAAGTATGCTCCCTGGGCGTGCATTTTACTAATAAATTATATATTGCACATTACTTTTGCGGAACAAATAGTTCACTATGCCGCACGACGCGAAGTCTGGCTATAGCGGTAGCTACCCGTTTTGTTGACTATGAAAAGAGTCGAGAGAATGAGAGTGATGCTCGGCGCAGCAGATCTGGGTTTTATTTTAATACCAGGTTACCGTTACCATCGTATGTTGACGGTATAAAATATTACAAATTCCCGCTGTTTGGATACGCTGGTGACCCCAACGCCGGTTGGGATTACAGCATTGGTGAACAGTCTGTGGTTTTTTCTATAAAAGTAGATAATAAAGGTTATATCGGCGTCATAGGATACAATGGCGTTGGCTGGCGTAGTGGCAACGATATTCTTTTTGCGATATACTCCAGAAAACCTGCGCTAAAAAATAAGTTGATTCCTTTGGCTAGCATTGCGATATACCAGAAACCAGAATCCATTAAGCGAATAGACATGAATGTTGGAAGAAACGCAATTGATCGTTACCGTGAATAGTTGTTGCCATTTCCAGCTTCGCCTGTTTTCCGCTGAATCTCTTCAGTTGAAATATGGGGCCTCGAAAACCCTTTGGCCATTAGAATCTTGACAGGATGGATCGAAGGCGGATTGCAAGAGGGGTAGTCGGGATGATTGCTCGCAGGGCCTCGGTCATGAACGCCATGTTGTTCAATAAGGGTTGCGCCCGCTAGCCCACACGTGTTGTGCGCGGCGATCCCAAATCTCTGGTAAGCGCTTAGCCAACCCACCCTTGCGGGCGGGGTTGATGTCAGGCTAATGCTGGATTTTTCCAGTTCCACGGCAGGAGTTCGTGGAGCCGTTTGTTGGGCCAAGTGGGGAGCTTCTCGAGCACAT
>JAKBRJ010000035.1:2166-3955 GCA_021834785.1 Microcaldota archaeon | reverse complement strand
CCGCATGAATACAACAGCCCGCACATAATAATAGCTGGAGCAAGCGGCAATGGCAAGAGCACCCTGCTAAAAAAGCTCATAAGCGGGCTGGCTTCTTCAGGTACAAATATCCTTCTATTTGATTCAGACAGCGAGCATTATGATATAATAAGCGCAGTCAACGGTAAAACCATAGATCCTTTCAAAGACATAAACATATTCGCGCTTGACGGGCTGAGCGCTGGAGAGCGCATACAAGAGCTCACATCCATTTTTTCCGACGTATTCAATTTCGGTTACCTGCAGTCAAATTCACTGCACTCGTGCATACGTTATGCCTATTCTGTTTCGGGCATGCGCTCCATATACCAAGCAAATATCGAAAACGTGCCAAGCATGGAAACATTGGTCAGGACAATAAATACATTCATTGCAAACTCCCGCACCGCAGCTGAAAAGTCAAGGCTTTATAGCATACTCAACAGGCTCGGCTCTTTAAACCTGGGCCACGGAGACAGTTCCCTAGACGGCATAAATGACCTTTTCGAAGGCGTAGTATCAATACCCCTAAGGCACGTGAAAAGCCCCTATGCAAAAAGGATAATAATGCACGAGCTTCTGCAAAGGCTATATTCAAGGATGCATTCGATGCCAATAACGCATAAACTTTCAAATTACATAATTATAGACGAGCTGGACTTTGTAATATCCGACTACGATTCGCAAACAGGAATAATAAAAAAGATAGTCAGAGAGGGAAGAAAGTACGGCATAGGTATAATCGTATCTACGCACATGGCCATATCCCTTCCCAAGGACATGGTGGAGAACTCTTCATGCATAATTACTTTTGGTTCTCCGGACCCATCGGAAAGGCGATATATGGCTTCTGTAATGGCGCATGGCGATCCGGCAATGGAAAAGTTTCTCTATGGCGATATATCCTTTCTGCAGAAATATCATTTCCTACTCTCATGCCCTGAATTCGCGCTTCCGGTGAAAATAACAATAAAGGTTGCAAAGCCATTAGAAAACAATAATCACGATTATCAAAATTACGCTTCTGAAAACGTTTTGAAGCGTCCAATGCGCAAAGAGGAAGCACTTAAGCTGGGTTTTACCGAAGAACAGATAGAATCGTTAAAAAAATCGGGAAAAATATCAAGCAGCTTTTCATCGGGTTCTGAATGGCTAATGACCAAAAATCCATCACTTAGCATAGGTCACGAGCTTGGAGTAAACGCAATTTGTTCATGGCTTTCCGCTAACGGTATCGAAAATCGTGCGATAGATAACAGCGCAGGTCCGGATGTTGTAGCTTATGCATACGGCAACAAAATGGCATTAGAATATGAAACCGGAAAGAAATCTGCATCGTCGACATCAAGAATGCTGGCCAAAAGGACAAGAGATTACGGATTCGCAGTCGTAGTAGTGGATGAAAAAGCATACGGGTTCTACAAGTCTGCAATGGAAAAGGCAGGAATTCTAATAATATCGGATCAAGAGATAAAGAAATAATTCATATTATGTTCAGGAATCCAAGGATTATGAGCACAAGCATTATGACTATGTATATCCTAAGGAAAATGAAGGCGAACTTGACCCATCCTCCTACCTTGGCCCGCTTTACCGGTATCTTGGAATAGTCTTTCAGCTTTTCCCTCTTAAGGAAGTTTTCCCAATCCTTATCGTTCTTTATGAATCCAAACTCTTTTCCATCCAAAGCCATTCAAAACACCTATAGCAAGTGCGGGAACACCAAGCTTAGCCCGTAAAGGCTGCTCATGCTCACCAGCACAACCATTAT
>JAKBRJ010000035.1:0-2066 GCA_021834785.1 Microcaldota archaeon | reverse complement strand
TCTCTCTTTCCAGCTCCTATGTCCTCAGGCACGGTGCCTTTGTCAACTTCTGAGCTCTGCTGAAAGAAAAGCATCCAGGGCGCTATTGTCGTGCCTATGTTGGCAAGCAGCACGTATATGAAGAGGGTGCTTATCCCTCCGCTGATGTGCCAAGTCAGGAAGCTCTTTGCGACTAGGCTCCAATCGGGATGCGCAAAAAACACTAACGGTATGAATATCATGTTGAAGAAAGCGATTATCAGGCTGGCGCGCTCCCATTTGTGATACCTGAGCGTCAGCATTACCGTGGATATAAACGCTATGCCTATTATGACCGCGATTAGCGGCTTTACCCCGAATATGCCCATGCCGAATGTTATCCCTATGAATTCCGTAACTAATGTGAGTGAATTCGCTATGACCAAATCACCAAGGGAGAATGCTCCCCAAAAAGGCCCATATCTTTTCCATATCATTTCAGCATGGCCCCTCCTAGTTACTGCTGCAAGCCTCACTGTCATCTCTTGGACGAGATAAGCCGTGGGCACCATAAGTATCATAAGAGGTATGAAAAATCCGAGCCCGAATATAGAGCCTGTTTGCGCGTAGGTTATGACGCCTCCAGCGTCATTGTCAGCCACCATTACCAATATCCCAGGGCCTATGAGCGCTATTATAAGCAGTATTTTTGTCCATAAACCTCTGTTGTGCCGCAGTCTAGCAACCTTGAGCCTGTCTATGGCTCTGAGCCTTATCTCTACGGGCAGCTCCTCTAGTTTTTTGTTTATGTCGAATGCTTCTTCTCCGTTCTGGCTCTGCTCAGAAATCATCGTTTCTTAATGCTACAAAAAGGTTAATATGCGTGCGGAAACTAGCCTTGCACACCTAAAGCTATTGCCGGGCACCCGGAGTTTGCCAGTTTCTTCCCTATATTGGTGAGCTTGTATTTCACTCTTACTGGGCGGGAATCAACTACGTTTCTGCTGAGCATTTTTTCCGCTTCCAGCGATTTTAAAATAGAAGAAAGAGTTCTTGCGGTGAGTCCCGATTCCGACAATATCTCATTAAAAAACATCCCGTCCGCTTTTGCATTCAGTATAAACGTGACGGTAATTTGCCAATTGGACTTTATTACCTTTTCTAGCGTTTCGCCTTGCAGTTCATGTTCATCCAGCATGTGCTGAATTATACAAAAGTTTTTGTGCCCTTTTTTATTTGATGTTGTACCACTGGCCATTTTATCGCCATACTAGGTATATCTACTGCAACTTAAACTATTAATAACCTGTTTTCGCTTTATATAGTCCGCATTTTTATGCACAGCCGCATGCAGTAATGATAAGTTATTAATGGTTCCAAGCTCATGTATTTTAGGTGATTTAACGGCAGCAGTGTTTGTAGATTCGTTAGCCATAATGTTGCTGGCGCTGGGCTCCAGTGCCTCTCTGTTAGCCATGTACTTCCTCTATGCCGTAAGGCAAAAGAAAACAATAAACAATCTCGCAATACCGATAATCGGATTCGGTCTGTTCGATTTTGCCAGCGGTTTCCTCATGTCATTCACATGGCCGCTTCCTCCTGCATACAACATGCTTTTCGGGGATCCATTGCTTTTCCTGGGGCTGCTTATGGCGATGGGAGGCTACATGCTGTACAAGAACATGAATTTAAAAGTCCTTTCGATATTCGGGTTCTTCCTTGGCATATACATTTTCGTCGAGGCAGTTGCAATATTCAACTTCAAGCTGGAGACAGGCGTTGACCTTCTAAGCTCGATGGGTCTTTACGTATTCTCAGGGCTATCAGCAATACTCTCTCCGCTGGTGTACCTGGATCCGAAGAGCAACAACGGCAAGTACGCCTACTATCTTCTTGCTGTGCTACTCATAATAGCAGCATTTGCAGCATTGTTCATAGGCTATGCCGGGATATACGGGCATCTTTTCTCGCCCCCATAACAGGTTTTAGTTTTGCTGCCGCGGATTTCCGCGGCATAATTTTTAATATTCATTATTTTGGCTAAAGGCAACTATCTATAAATCTTAATCAGGTGGCAAAACGCACAACATGTCAAACAGAGATTTGGC
>JAKBRJ010000003.1 GCA_021834785.1 Microcaldota archaeon | reverse complement strand
GACGCCCCCGGAGCTCCTGGTGCAATAAGCAGCAGCACATATCCCACCAATGTATTCAAGGCAGCCGCATGCATCTATAACACCACGTATCGAGGGTCGCAATGGGAATTCGTAACAGCACCGTTTAATTCCTCCGATTATAATCATTGGTTCTTTTTGGTGGAAACATATAATGGAAACTCGTTGCAATTGTATATAAATGGGAATCTCTCAAGTAGCATCGTTGCGCCGGGATTCATGATAACCCCTAAAAATTATATATCGATAGGTTCAATATACACCACAATAGACCCAGGAGTACGTCTTTGGTATAATGGTTCTATAGCTAACGTTCAGATTTATAATTCATCTTTAAGTTTTCCGCAGGTGCAACAGCTCTATAAAGAAGGCATAATCGGAGCTCCTGCCGATCTTTATAACCTTGTGAGTTGGATACCCCTAGATGGAAACGCAGCTGATTATGGCGGAAATGGGGCAAATGGGAAATCGCTTAATTCAACTTATACAAACGCGTGGGTAAGCAATTATACAGTACCCTGATTACAGAAAAGCAATTTAAATGTGCAATACAATAATGAAAAGTGCGATGAATATATGCCAAGCAATCGTAGTGCTAAAGAATATGGTGCTGTGCACATTTTCAATACTTTTAGTAGAAAAATAGAGGCCTTAAGAACATTGGAAGCTGGCTTAGTGAAGATTTACTGCTGTGGGCCTACAGTGTATGAAAGCCCACATATTGGAAATATGCGAACATACATCTGGCAGGATATATTTAGACGAACCCTTGAATTGAATGGGTATGAAGTTTTACATGTTAGAAATATAACCGATGTGGGGCACCTTAAAAGCGATGCAGACACTGGAGAAGACAAATTACAGGAAAGCGCAAATAGGCGCCATTCCACGGCTTGGGACATTGCAAAGATATACACTGGGGAATTCTTTAATTATTCCAGGGTGCTCAACATTAAAGACCCATCAGTATCCCCCATGGCCACAGATCACATTAATGATATGTTGGCCTTAATAAAAAAACTAGACGATAATGGATATACGTATACAATACGTAATGATGGCGTATATTATGACACTTCAAAATTCAAGGATTATGGAAAACTTACCGGAATGAACTTTGCACAGCTTAATAGTTATCTTATAGGTGGTGCGCGCGTTGAGCTTTCAAAGGACAAACGTAACATAACGGATTTCGCACTTTGGAAATTTTCGCCAAAGAATGAAAAAAGGGACATGGAATGGGATTCTGGTTACGGCATTGGATTTCCAGGATGGCATATTGAATGCAGTGCAATGAGCATGAAATACCTTGGAGAAACTATAGATGTACATTGCGGTGGTGTGGACCATATATACATACATCACCCTAATGAAATAGCCCAAAGTGAAGGTGCAACAGGGAAAAAATTTGTCAACTATTGGATGCACGGCGAATTCATACTGGTAGAAAATAAAAAAATGTCAAAATCTATGGGGAATTTCTACACTGTCGCCGATATATTAAAGAAGGGATTTGGATGGAGGGAGATAAGGTATCTCCTTTTTTCTGCGCATTATAGGAGCCAGCTTAATTTTACGTTTAGGGGTCTTGAGTCTGCAAAGGCATCAATAATGCGGATTCAAGGTATTATGCGCAGGCTAAATAGAATTAATAAATCGGACGATAATGCAGAACTTAAAAAATTGCGCACACTCGTTAATTCGCATAAAAATGAATTTCTCAGACATATGAATAATGATATAATGGTGCCAGAGGCACTTCGCGTTGTATTTGATTTAATATCGTACATAAATAAACAGATCGAAGATGATAGGATTGGCAAAGCAGGCGCAAAGGAGGTGATCGGCACCATGCTTTTTTTTGACAGCGTCTTGGGATTAAATCTTGCCGAACTTATGGGGGAGGATAAGGTACCGCAAGAGGTGATCGAATTGCTTGATAAAAGAGATATTGCGCGAGTAAAGAGTGATTATGCACTTGCTGATGAAATAAGGGATACCATATTGGATAAATATGGATTTATCATAGAGGATAGCAAGGATGGCCAACGTCTTAAAAAGGCAAGACAGTAATGTAATAATTTAGGCATATTCAGACTTATATCCTTATTGCTTTTTCGTTCAAACAAACCTTGCCGTTTATTGAATGATATGTAGATTTCGGCGTACGCCATCGCCTCAGATTATTCTAGGCTTATTTCTATCCTTTTGTTGTGCGACCCTTTGTTTTCATATTTTAACAGGCCCATCTTCCCTACTTCTTTAGTATTTGCCACATGCGTTCCTCCATCCATTTGAAAATCAAAATCTATTATGTCTATTATCCTTACGCTTGCCATACTTTTCATCAGTTCTTCGCCAGGCGCTGTGCGCGCCAGATTCGTTATTTTACTTGCTTCATCGTTTGACATAAACTTGACTTCTACAGCATGCCCTTCATCCACTATTGTTTGAGCGGCATTTATCAACCCAATAACCCCTTCCTTGTCAAGTCCAGGTATGTCAAAATCCGCCCGTGCTTTGCCATCGTATATCTGACCGCCAGTCATCAATCCATTATGTTTTTTTGACACTACGCCATCCAATATGTGCAACGCTGTGTGAAAGCGCATATGCATATATCTTTTCCTCCAGTCTAAATCGCAGTTTACCTCTTCGCCGACCGTTATGCCCTCGCGGTCTATTACGTGCACAATGTCATCTCCATTTTTAATGACTTCGACTACGTTATATGTGGCGTGGCCCGTATTTATAGTACCTGTATCGCACGGTTGCCCGCCGCCAGTAGGGTAGAACGCCGTTCTATCAAGCTGTATCTCCAACTTTTCTGCAGCAGTAACTTTCGCCTTAAACGACTTCATATACATGTGTTCAAGATATAATTTATCCACCATTAAACTCAAGCCCCCGGATTGGTATATACACAGGCAGGTTGATTGGCTTAACATAACTTTTAGCTGATAAAATGCCCGCACATCTCAATAATTTTTCATGTTTTGTTACTTTTTTAGGTTTGCAAATAAATATATAGATAGCATTGCCTAGGTTAGCGTATATAGTTACTGGGGCTTTTGTGGTTTTATGGCTAAAAAAACAGTTATAGTTTCATTGGGCGGATCATTTTTATTCTCGCATCCTAATGCGCTGTCACTTTTGAAGAAGGAATTAATGGATATGCACAGATTTAATTTTGGTATAATTGTAGGGGGAGGCAGATTAGCCCGGAGCTATATAGATTTTGCTAGGAAACTGGGATTGACCATGAATGCCATGCATAGTATAGGGATAATGGGCACTAATATAAACGCTTTTATGATTTCAAAATATTTTAATTGTATGGTTTATTACGGAGATCCACGATCGATGAAATTTAAAGATAGGATAACCGTAAGCGGTGGATTTAAACCGGGTTGGACAACGGACGTATGTTCAGCATATGCTTCTGTTTCATCAGGTTCTAATGTAATATTTAATATATCCAAGGAGAAGGGAGTTTATACAAAGGACCCCAAAGCATTCGAAAACGCCAAGTCAATAAAAACTATTAACGCATCGAAGTTGATAGCTATGATGACAGATAAACGTACAGCCGGCGTCAACTATATTTTTGACCCCATGGCATCGAAAATATGCATAATAAACGGCATTCGCGTAGTTGTGACAAATTCAGTTTTGGATATATCAAGATATTTGAATGGGATTGAAGTAAAAGGCACCATCATTGAACCTAAATAGAGTGCCTCATAAAATTAATATAATAGCACCATCTTATTATAAGCATGGAGAAGTATGAAGTCATAGAGCATATGGAAAGGAGCAATGAAGGAGAGAATTCTTATATAATATCTGCCCTTAATTTCATCCTGCCTACATATTTGAAATTTAGATTTCCACAAAAACTTTTGAAGGGCAGCGAGATAACTTTTGACAGTAAGTCAGTCTACTACGAAAAGATTCAGTCAACAGACATACTTGAGTGTAAGAAGGGCAGCGAGATAACTATAGATATAGGTTATGACATAAAATATACTGGAGGATATTCGATAGATGGGAGGACCATCTTTATAGACAGAAATTTTCCAGCTTCTTTAGATATTGGTGGAAAGACCATAAGTACTTTAGAGAGTATTGGAAGACATCATGAGCTGACAGAAAAATGGCTTACTGATGACGCGTATGAATACCCATACGCGCATGAAATAGCCGATAGCGTTGAGAGGCATTATGTTGAATCGCTTGGCATAGACTGGACGGTTTACAGCAATGAAGTAGGAAAGCATTTGCATGAAACCTATGCAAGGAAACTGCAACGCAGCCCTAAAAATCTGGACTTATCCCCATATGTGTACTCGCACGATAATCAGGCAATCGAAGAAATCAGAAAAAGCATGGAGATTTAGTAGTGTATTAGTATGTGAGATGTTTGAATGGTAGAACGACTTAATCGCACTAGTATTTTTGAGAGAGAGGAGTTAGAATCCAGTCTAAAGGAAACCGCCAAGATGAGCTTTGATCTTATACACAAGTATAAACAAGAATTGGGCGGCATGCGCGATATGGATCTATTATATAGGATGCACACAAAACGTATTTTGGAAAGCAGCTTATCGCATGAAATCGCATCTATTGCATACCAAAATTTTTCTAATTTACCCGAATGCGAAAATGGATATGTCTATTTCATATGGGAGCTTAATGCAAAAAGAGAAAAAATAGGAAAAAGCCTTACGCGGAGGATAATAGCTGAATTGATAGACAGGATTGATGACGACAGGAGTGCACTTAAAAAGTTCTTGCGATTAGAAGCAAAAAGAAAGATTTATCAGGCAGAAGAAGACGCAGATATTTGAGATGCATGCTCATTTGAATTAAGCTAATGGCACCGACACTGCAGAGAATAAGGTGCCATTAAAGCACAGACAGGTAATAGGCGCATATTATTAATATTGATGATAAGACGAGCTTCTTTTTTATGCCTTTCTCGTTAAACATTATGCCACCGGCGAACGTGGTTATCACTATGTATATGCTGTTGCGTATAGGGGATACCAAGCTTATAAAAATCAATGACGCCGCAGCATAATACGTAAGCCGATATAGTGTAGTTAATGACGATATTGCGGCAATTGACTTCTTATACTTCTTAAGGTTCGATACGACCTCTTTCGGGCCCCCATATTTGAGTTTCATATACGCTGTGAAATTAATAGCCATGAAGAGCTCTATAAAGATCAATATTGTGAAGATGTTCATTCCCAGATTAAGCAGGTATTTCAGGATTATGGCACCCACTGCCCCAAGGAAACTAGTCAATACTATCAGATAGATGTACTTTGTTTTTTCAAATGCCTTGCTGCCATTTTTATTCCCAAAGGTCATCAAAAAGTAGGCAGTTATTATCATGATTGCAATAACGAGATACTGGATAGGCTTTAGGTACTCATTAAGGGTCATTGCAGACATTATAACTATGAACAGTACTGGAAGAGAGCTGAATATTGGCGATGCAACTGAAATGTTTCCATGCTTGAAAATTCTTGCAGTAAAAAGATACGTAGCAGTGGATATAAGGCTTATGATGTATAGCAATGGAATTTCAAAAAGTTTGATTGAAAAATTAGCAAAAGGCAAAAATATTAGTGCAAGCAATGCGGTTACTATGGCAAATCCTGAACTATATGCCGATGCGTGCTCGTCTTTCAGCGCATACTTTTCTATTATGGTGGACACACCCATCAGTACCGATGATGCAAGCAGTAGATAATACCATTCTATCATTAAATAACACTTGAAAGATTCTATAGCCCCGGTCGGATTCGAACCGGCGTAAACGGGTCCAAAGCCCGCTATCCTTGGCCACTAGATGACGGGGCTGCACGCATAATTAAGGGTTTGGGTGGAAAGGTTTTTATCAGTATGACTTTGCAAAGTTGACTATGTGCTTGGCTTCCTTCCTGCAGTAGACGCATTTTTTGTTTTTGATGCCAACTTGTGCGTCGAAAGGCATGTTTGTTGCCTTAGCGCCGGTCTCTTCTTTTATCTTATCCTCGCATTCCATCGACCCGCACCATGGTGATTGAGAAAACCCTCCAGTCTTTATTACGTTCTTCAGTTCTTCATATGTATCTGCAGGGTGGATTGATGATTTAAGGGCACTTTCTGCCTTTTGATAAAGGTTTTGATGTATTGAATCAAGGGTTTCCCTTATTTCTGCGCTCAAATCAGCTGATTTTACCTGCTTTTTTTGCAGCGTATCTCTTCTGAAAATGACTACTGAATCTGAATTCATTTCTCTGTCCCCAATTTCTAACCTGATCGGCACACCCTTGAGTTCCCATTCGTTGAATTTCCAGCCAGGCGAATACGCATCAGTATCGTCTAGATGTGTGCGCACATCGCTGATCAACCCAGCTATCTTCTTTGAATATTCCAATATTTGATTCTTGTTGTTGCCTTTGTATATGGGCACAATCACCACCTGTATCATGGCCAACTTAGGCGGAAGCACCAATCCCTTATCATCTCCATGGGTAGCTACCATGGTGCCCAATACTCTTGTAGATATTGCAAACGTATTTTGATATACGTATTTTGAAGTATTATCTTTGTCAAGGAATTTTATCCCAAAAACTTTTGAAAATTTCTGCCCGTCGGAATGAAAAGCTGGACCCTGAATCGCCCATCCATCGGGCATTAAAAGTTCTATGCTGTAGCTTGCTTCGGCTCCTGCAAATTTCTCTTTTTCAGTCTTTTGGCCAGGTATCCCTGGAAGTGCAAGGTAATCTTTCAATGCAGATGCATATATGCCAAGTATTACGTCCTTCTCCAAATCCGCCTCTTCTTTTGTAGCAAATGCAGTATGCCCTTCATTCCACAAAAACTCGCGGGATCTTAGGAACGGCGTCGGATGCTTGAACTCCCAACGCACTACATTGTTCCATTGATTAAGCCTTAAAGGCAAATCCCTCCATGATCTTATCCACTTGGCATAGCTATCATACATTATAGTTTCTGAGGTTGGCCTGACGGCAAGGCGTTCGCTGAGTTCGGTATCTCCGGCGTGGGTCACCCATGCAACTTCAGGAGAAAATCCTTCAACGTGCTCTTTTTCCAGGGCTAAAAAGCGTTCAGGTATAAAAAGCGGGAAATATGCATCTTTTATGCCTGCATCATAGAACATTTTATCTGCAGAGTTTCTAAGCTGGTCCCATATGAAATATGAATCAGGCCTGTAGACTATCATTCCGGAAACTGCGCTATAATCAATAAATTCTGAGCTTATAAGTAACTGTGTATACCATTCGGAAAAGTTATCCGCTTTCTTTGCCGTGAGCTTCATCTTCTCATTATTTTCTTCCATTGCAACACCTTATTCAAGTTTTTGGCTTTTCATCAAAGATTTCAGTATTAATTTTATATGCCCTGCTTCTTTAAGCCTTCTATATGAATAGGCAATCCATCTTTTTCCGAATGGAAGGTATACTGCAACCTTATTTCCCGATTTTGACATATACTGCAAATATTTATTGTTTATGCCTTTAAGCATTGCGTATGTGACATTCCTTTTGTATTCGTTGTTTAGGGCTTGAGCTTCTTTTATCATGTTTATGTCGTGTGTGCCCAAAGTGAACTCTGTACCCTGGGCAAAAAGCATGCCCATAAGCTTAGAGTAATTTGCCGTTACTGCTTCACGAGTATTAAAGCTTTTATTTTTAGTGGATGAATATGCACCTTTCACAAGCCTTATTACTGAGCCTTTCGGGAGAATCTTTCTGATGTCTTCTTCGCTTCTTTTAAGATAAGACTGGATGCATATGCCCACCCCTGCGCCATCCAATTCGGACAGGTATAATTGCATTGTAGCGTCGACGTAATCTGCCTCCTCCATGTCAAGCCATACAAATATTTTTGACTTTCTGGCTTCTGCAACAAGCTTAGAATAGTTAGATTTCAATGTATCAGCATCCTTCAAAAGGCCCAACTGGGTAGGCTTTATTGATATGTCTGCATTTATTCCGTTTTCAGTTATATAACGGATGAGGCGCATGTATGTATCAACTGTTTCAGTTATCTCATACTCATTGGTGAATGACTCGCCCAGATAATTTATTATCGTTTTTATGCCTTTTGAATTAAACTTTTTGCTGTCAGCGATAGCATCCTGGATAGTTGGGCCTGATATCCATCGCCCAGCGAATGCTTTCTCAATGAAATTTTGTATGCCCTTCATCATAATACTCCCAATCTCCTCAGATCTGCATTGAGCTTTTTGTTGCCGGTAAAATGCACCCCGCGAATGCCTATCTTCTTAGCCCCTTCGACATTTTCGATAAGATTATCGATGAATATTGACTCCCCGGGCTTAACGCCCATTGATTTTACAACGCGCTTGTATATCCTTGCATCTGGTTTCCGCATATGCATGTAGCATGATGCGAACCTTTTGTGAAATAAACCCTTAAGTGCGAATTTCCTGGATGCTGAAATGTATCTATCCTTTGATATATTGCTCAGAAGCGCAACCTTGTATTTTTTCCTTAACTTGCCGATCATTTTAATCAGTTCTTTGTTTGGCTTTGCAAGTCTTTCGAATGTAGCAGTCCATTCCAATACGGATGGATTTATGCCAAGTTTTTGCGATACCAGTTTCTCCATATGTTTAGCGTTTAGGCTGCCTTCTTCCATTTTTTCTATTAATGGATCGAATACGTATTTTATTTTGTTTGCAGGTAGACCTGTTTTCTTTGCCAGGAATGAAAAATACTGAGCTTCCTTATAATATACCACTACGTCGCCCAAATCGAAGATTATAATTTTTATCATGTTAAACAGTTTATATTCTGTTGAAAGGTTATAAAAGTTTACCATGCACATTAATGATATGGTGTCCATCGTTATAGCATTAGGCGGAAATGCAATACTTGAACGCGGAATGAAACCTACATATGCAAATCAATTCAAACGGATAATGGAATCTGCCAAATCCATAGCAGTTGGCATAAAAAGAATGGATTACAGCGGCATTGTGTTGACACATGGCAATGGCCCGCAGGTGGGCGACGAGTTTCTGAGGAATGAATATTCACGCAAAGCCGTGCCTCCGCTCCCTTTGCACATGCTTACTGCAGAAACGCAGGCAACTGTGGGCGCCATGTTGCAACGATGCCTGATGCATGAATTTTCAAGGATGCACGTCAATATGAAGGTTTATGTTGTAGTTACCCACGCGCAGGTCGACAAAAAAGATCCAGCATTTGGGCATGCTACTAAGCCAATAGGGCCGTTTTATAACAAAAGCGAGCTTAAAAATGAGATGGCGTTAGGTAAGTTCGATTATGTGCGCGAGCGCGGAGGATATAGAAGGGCGGTCGCATCACCAAGACCCATAAGGATACTTGAAATAGACGCAATAAAGAAACTTGCTTCATCTGATTCGGTAGTAATAGCAGGAGGTGGAGGGGGCATACCTGTGTTAAAATCACGATCTGGATACGTAGGCATAGATGCAGTAATAGATAAGGACTACACATCGCAGGTAATAGCAAACGCTTTGGATGTTGATTTCTTATCGATATTGACAGAGCCAAGATATGTATACGCAGATTTTCCAAAGAACATGTCCCCGATTAAAAATGTGGATTTGAGTTTCTCGATGCCAGACATAAAGGTTATGGAGGAGGGCACAATCAGGCCAAAGGTTGAAGCCTGCGTTAGGTTTATACGCAAAGGTGGCAAGAAGGCATGCATAGGCAATATTAAGGAACTAAGATCCTCAGAGGATGGCGTTTTTGGTACTGTTTTCGAACGATAGTCCACCCATAAACTATGTTTTCATGGATGCATTATCGTAGCGGTTTTCTTTAGGAACTTGAGCCAATGCATCCCTTATTATGCTTTCATCTGATTGCGATAGCAATCCCGCCTTGGCAATCGGTTTGTATGACAGCACGAAATTCAGCAATTCTGGCAGGTCTGGATAATCGTTTGACAATTCAACTAGGATTTTTGATGGTGTTTCTTGCCTTACCTTCATTCCAATATCGTTATAGACCATCCCAAGAAGGTTGCTGTATCCCATCAGCATGACTATTTTCTTAATTGCGAACATTAGCTTTTTGATTGATTCTATATTGAGAATGTCCGGGGGTTTCAAATCATTCCTTGCTTCATTTTTGCTTATGTAGTCTGAATATCCTCTAATCATTTCTTCATGTTGCTCGATTAGATTAGATATAAGGAACATGCTGCGTTCCTCTTCCTTGTTTTCAGGGTCCAGCGTTAGCACCTGGCCGTTTACTTTCATCCTGCCCTCCTTTATTTCATTATCCAAGGCAGTTATGGCCAGATTTTTAAGTTCTTCCTTTATTTTGAGCACCAGATCCTGGCATATGATCCATGCCGCCATATTCTCCTTTCCATTATTTGTATTCTGCTTCATATATTACCGCCGCTTATTATGGCAACTGTAACCCCATTAATTCCGATTTTGTCCTTTATCTTTTCGTATGCAGCAAATGACGCAACGCCGCCCAATTCCGCAATTATGCCCTTTTCCTTGTAAAGCTTTTCTTTAGACCTTTCCATTTCGTTATCCGTAACTGCCACTGCCATGCCCATTGTCTTATTCAGCCCTTCTAGGGCCTGCACTCCAAAGGTTGGAAACCCTACAGCTATTGCATCCGCCTTTGTTTTAGGAATGCGGTATTTAATTCCGCTTTTAGAATTAAATGCATCCACCACTGGTGAACACCCTTTTGCTTCTACAGCTATGAGCCGCGGTAATTTTTTTATGCGCCCGGATGCTTTCATTTCCTTCAGGCCCTTGTATATCCCTGAAAAAAGCGTTGCATTCCCGACAGGTATTATAATGTTGGCAACCTCGGGCAGATTTTGCATTATCTCGTATGCCATAAGCTTCTGCCCCTCTTTTCTATAGCAATAATCGCCAGACAGGAAGAATCCTTTTTTTCTTGAATATAGCGCCGCCGTATCAAGTGCCTTATTGAAGTCCCCATCTACCATCTTTATAACGGCATCGTTAGTCGATTTTATGTCGTATATCTTGTCTTTGTTTGCATTGCTGCTTATGAATATATGGGCGCGGATGCCGTATAATTTAGAATAATAGGCTATTGAATATGCCATATTGCCCGTTGATGCACATACCACATCCTTATATCCGTATTCGTATGCCTTTGCCACTTCTATTACCGAGCCTAAATCCTTGAATGACCCGGTTTGGCTTCTTAGTTCAAGCTTTAAAAAAAGCCCCGAGTCTTCAGACGCCACCATATCGGTACCGCCTACTGCATAATGCTTATATGTGCCTTTGGGCAGGGCACTTTCGAAGTCCCAGAATGATCTGCCATTAGGCATTGCAATCCTGCCGGCATATACCACTTCCAGGATACCGTTGCATCTGGCACATACCTGACTGGCGTATGCACTGTCATATTCAGCGCCGCATTGAAGGCATTCCAGCTTATAATCCATACGCTTACCGCAAATATTAAATTTGCAAATTATAAATTAATAATAGGTGGTATTATGGAAGCCAGGGATAATAAAAAAATTTATGACAGCATCGAAGATATATTAGATAAAAGGCATTCGGCGCTCGTAGTCTGGGATGTACAAAACATGCTCGTAGACCGGATATTCAACAGGGATGAGTTTAAAGATAAGCTGAATGCAACGATATCTGCTGCAAGGAATTCGGATGTGCCAGTATTTTTTACTAAGATAACGCCTTTGCCTAGCAGGTATGAGTCACGCGTTAGGCTGAGCAGTGCACACAGATGGGACATGTCTAAAATTCCTGCAGATGCATTCGAATTGACCATAGTGCCGGAAAAAAATGATGTAGTCCTTAATAAAAATACCGCAAGCATATTTGTAGGCACAAATTTTGAAATGATGGTAAGGAATGCAGGTATTGAAAGCCTCGTTTTTACTGGAATAGCTACTGAAATTGGAGTAGAATCTAGTGCAAGGGACGCATTGAACCGTGGATTCTTCCCCGTGGTAGTGCAAGATGCGGTTTCATCGGCAGACAAGGATGCCCATGAAAGATCATTGGCCAACATGAAGAATATGCTGAGCGTGATATCGGTGGAAGAGCTGCTTAAGGCATGGAAATGATATATTTATTTAGGGTCATGTGTGGCCGAGGGCGGATTCATATTTTTCCTTGTTGAACTTGAGCCCTATGCTTTTTGATACGTAAAGCGCATCTTCCAAGGCGCTGGAAAGTGCAGATGTTGCGCCAGGAGATGGAGTTACATTGAATATTATGCCATCTCCCTTGATCTTAGATGCACCAAGAGATAATGCCCTTTTGTTTTCGTCTATTATTTGCGGCCTTATGCCGCCGATGTTGCCGGCAAACGTAAGATTTGAATACCTCAATGATGGCACTATTACGGATGCCTCATTCTTCAGAAACTTGTACTGCCCTATGACCGGCACGCTATAAAGCATGTTTTTCCTTATTATCCTACGTATGTCCTTGTTTAAAAGTATCTTGAAAAGGCTGCTTATCGTAGGAGCATCAAAATCGAATGTCCTTATGTAATCCAATGATGTACCGTTATGTCTGCGCTCCAGTTGAATGGGCAATGTGACTGTAGGCCCAAACCGGGTTATTGCAGGATTTGTTATGTCCGGATCGCCATGTATGGCAGCGAAAGGTATGCCGCCTTTTTGAACCCTGTACACCTTGCCATTGAGGACGCGTTTTGATGTGTAGAAATTGCCACCCACTGAAAGTATAGATAGGTTCTTGTCGTATCCCATTGATTTGGCAAAAAATAGGCTGTATGTGCCAGAAGCAAATATCACGAATCTTGAGTTGAATGTGTGCTTATCCGTAAATACGGTGTATCCGTCTGGGCTTTTTTTAACCTTCTTCACAGCGGTATCAAATAATATGTGCGTATGGGCTTTGCCTTTTCCGAATGAATTCTCGACATATGAAAGAGTGAGCTTTCCATAGTCGACCATATAACCTTTATCCGACAGCAATGCAAAAATCTTTTCTTTTGGATTGCGTTTATATGTTATGTTTGGCTCAATCGTTGAGATCTCTTTCTTGCCTATAGCTTTCAGCCCGGGAAATAACTCCTTTATCTTAGACGAATATATCTTTTCCAGCGCTTCTATTTCCTCTTCACCTACGCCAAGCACCATCTTCTGGCAGCTTTCTAATAGACCTTTGCGCTTGCTTTTTGGCAACATATTCACATAATTGAGAACCTTTTCTGCTGTAGCTTTGGTCTCCTTTGCTTTTTCGTATGTGTAGTTGGTTTCTATATCTCCAAAATGTAAAGTCTGGCTGTTATTAATGCTGTTTGAATTAAGCTTAGCCAGCGCACCATATTTTTCTATCAACAGTATTTTGTCGGTATTAGTATAGTTGCTTAGTGTGTATAATAGTGCTGCACCAGTTATGCCTCCCCCTACAATTATTATGTCGTAATTTTTATCCATTGCAAATCACATGGCGATTATGATCCATATGCTATATTTTTAAGGACATAGTTCAGTATGCCGCCAGCCTTGAAATATTCCATTTCCATATCGGTGTCTATCCTGCTCTTAAGCGAAACCGATTTTTGGGCGCCGTCTTTAGAATCATAGTACAGCATCTCCAGCGTATCGCGCGGCTTCATAGAACTCGGAAGTTTTATTGTAATCTCCTTTCCATAATCTATGGCGAGAGATTTTGCGTCGTCTTTGCCGTTGAATTGAATTGGCAGGATGCCCATCCCTATAAGATTGCTCCTGTGTATCCTTTCGAAGCTCTTTGCTATGACGGCCTTTACGCCTATAAGCGCGGGCCCCTTTGCGGCCCAGTCCCTGGAACTTCCTGATCCATATTCTATGCCCCCAAATACTACAAGTGGAATCCCCATCCTCTTGTATTTTATTGCTGCCTCGTATATAGGCATCTCATCCCCATCAGGATAGTATATCGTATACCCACCTTCTCTTCCATTTAACATGAGATTTTTGATCCTGTTGTTCGCGAATGTGCCGCGCATCATGACTTCGTGATTGCCCCTGCGGGCGCCATATGTATTGAAATCTTTTTGCTCTACCCCTTTTTCAATCAAATACTTGCCAGCTGGGCTGTCCTTCCCAATTGCACCTGCAGGGGATATGTGGTCAGTGGATACAGAATCGCCGAATACTGCAAGGATTTTGGCCCCGGATATATCTTTTATTGGACTTTGAACGTTCTTTAGTTCCAAGCCATCGAAGAAAGGCGGCTTTCGTATGTACGTGCTGGTTTCATCCCACTTGAATATTGCGCCAGATGGAGAATCAATCGCATTCCAGTATTCGTTCACGTCATACATCTTGCTTCCATATTCATCGTGGAACAGTGATATCGAAACATATTCGTTGGTCATTTTCTTTATCTCTGCGTCTGATGGCCATACGTCCTTCAGATAGACAGGAGTCCCGTCAGATGACATGCCAAGAGGGTCTTTTGTAAGGTCTTTTAGGACATTGCCAGCTATAGCGTATGCGACCACCAGCGGAGGAGACATCAGGTAGTTTGCCCTTACATCCCTATGAATTCTAGCTTCGTAATTCCTATTTCCGGAAAGCACTGCTGCGACGTCAAGGCCATTTCCGTTTATGGTGTCGCTCTGCTTGTCTATAAGTGGCCCGCTGTTGCCTATGCACGTGGTGCATCCGTATCCGACTAGGTCGAAACCAAGCTTTTCGAGAGGTTCCATCAAGCCTGCTTTTTTGAGATAATCTGTGACAACACGCGATCCGGGCGCCAAGCTTGTCTTAACCTTCCTTGTGTCTACTTTGAGGCCTTTTTCAATTGCTTTCTTTGCCAGTAGCCCTGCACCTATCATGACGGAAGGATTGCTCGTATTGGTGCAGCTCGTTATGGCTGCAATGACTATGTCGCCGTCTGAAAGCTTCACGTCATAATCTCCATATTTGATGATGGTGCTCTTTTGCGATTCGTGCATGGGTGCGTCCTTTATTGCGCCATTGCCCGGGCCTTGGCTTTCGCTGGACCATCTAGTATAGTCCTTGCCGTTTATCTTATGGTCAGGCTGGACGCTGGAATCCTTTGAAAGGAACATGTTTATGAAGTTATTCCTTACGGCATCAAGAGGGAGCTGCTCTTTTGGCTGGCTAGGCCCAGATATGCTTGGCACTATGCTCCCTAAATCCACTTCGAGCACATCCGTATATATTACTTTGGCGTAATCTATTTCAAACATCCCTTGGTTTTCATAGTACCTGCGCACTAATTCTATCTGCTCTGCGCTTCTCCCCGTACTTTTCAAGTAATTGAGAGTCTCTTCATCTGGGGGGAATATGGCTATCGTTGCACCATATTCTGGGCACATGTTAGATAGGGTGGCCCTGTCGGGCAAAGAAAGGTGCTTGATTCCTTCGCCGAAAAATTCAACGAACATATTTACCACCTTTTTCTCCCTGAGCATCCTGGTTAATGTAAGGGCAAAATCAGTAGCGGTTACGCCTTCATTCATATGTCCCTTAAGGCGCACGCCCAATACTTTTGGCGTAATGAAAGATACAGGCTGATTCAGAAGCGCTGCTTCTGCTTCTATGCCTCCGACGCCGAAGCCCAATACCCCTAAGCCGTTAACCATAGTTGTATGTGAATCGGTGCCAACCAATGTATCGGGATATGCGATAGGCCTTCCATCAATGTCCTTGAGACTCACGCATGTCGCTATGTATTCGAGGTTCACCTGGTGGCATATGCCTGCAGATGGAGGTATTGCCCTGAAATTTTTGAAGCCGTTGCTTGCCCATTTCAGCAGAACGTATCTCTCTTTATTGCGCTCTATTTCCTTTTCCTGGTTTAAAGAAATGGCACTTACCACATTGAAGTAATCTACCTGGACAGAATGGTCTATTACCAGGTCTACTGGCATTATTGGCTGGATTTTTTCTACATCAATGTTCTTATCCGCCATAAAGTCGCGCATTGAAGCTAGGTCTACAACCGCAGGTACTCCGGTAAAATCCTGCATTAGGACCCTTGATACCTTGAATGGTATTTCCTTGTCTGCAGGGTTCTTTGCATTCCAATTTGCAAGAGATATTATATCCTCTTCTTTTATAGCCGTACCATCGAGGTTCCTAAGCAGAGACTCTATTACTACCCTTATTGAGAACGGAAGCTGCGAAAGCTTGCCTGCGCCCTCGGATTCCAAACTTTTCAATGAATAGAAGAATATTTCTTTGCCTGAAGCGAGTTTAAAGCTTGACAGATGCCGCGAATTTGATGAAGCCTGATTTGATCCTTGTGCGCTATGTTCTGATTGCATTCTACCACCGCATTGATAATCGGCATATAAAACTTAAAAACGTTATAAAAACGTTTTAATACATGCATACAACCTTCGGATGCGCATTATTTATACCTTGGTTGGTAATTTTTATTGTGATTGGATGGAGGTTGATACACCAAAAATATCTTCTGGCTTGGAAGGCGTTTATATCACCAACTCGGACATATGCAAGGTAGATGGAATAAATGGAAGGCTTTGGTACCGAGGATATTCCATCGAGACCCTTGCAGAAAATTCCAACTTTGAAGAGGTATCTTATCTGCTCATTTATGGAACGCTCCCTAATGCAGCCCAGATGGAGGCATTTTCAAAGAGGCTAAAGCAGTACAGGGAACTGAGCCAGACCACCATTGATATAATATCCAGAATGGTTGGAAAGGCTGACCCTATGGATATCTTGAGGACTGCAGTATCTGCACTGCCTGCAGACGATAAGGATGCATATGAAAACTCTGACGACCAAAACGCAAGGAAGAGCATAATGCTTATATCTAAAGTTGCAAGCATAACCGCAACCATAGGAAGGATGATTGCTGGAAAAACTTATGTAAAGCCAAATGACGACTTGAATCATGCATCGAATTTACTTTACATGCTAAATGGCAGCAAGCCCAATGAACGTGACAGCAGAGTAATTGATTTGATGCTCATACTGCATGCAGAGCATGCGACAAATGCATCTACATTTTCCGCAATGGTCACAGGATCGACCCTAGCCGACATATATGCGGCAATTACCTCTGGAATAGCTACCCTAAAGGGACCACTGCATGGGGGGGCGGATGAGAATGCCCTTAAGATGATGCGCGAGATTGGGCTGCCGGACAATACGGAAAAATATATTGACGACGCATTAGGGGGCAAAAAACGAATAATGGGATTTGGCCATAGGGTGTATAAGACTTATGACCCTAGGGCAAAAATAATAAAGAAATACCTTATAGAATCTGAGGGTTATTCGGATGATTTGAAAAATCTTACGGCAATAGCGCTTAGGGCCGAAACGCTCATGATAGACAGATTGGGCAAAACACACGGCATATGGCCCAATGTGGACTTTTTTTCTGGCCCGGTTTATCTATCTATAGGGATACCGTTAGAATTGTTTACACCGCTTTTTGCAGTTGCACGAACTCCAGGATGGTGCGCCCACGTGTTAGAGTACTGGAAGAACAACAGGCTGTTCAGGCCTTTGGATTTTTATACAGGTATGCTGGATTTAGAATACAAGAAGATGTCGGATAGATAGTCATTTTGATATAGACACCCTTACCCAGCTTTTGTTTCTCTTAAGGCTTTTCACCTTTAGGTTTGTGTCTTTTATCAGGCCGTATATATCGCTTACTTCTATGCCGTGTGAACCACCAATAAACTTGAGCGGGCCAGGCATGCGCCCTAATTCGTATTCATATATGTTTATAACACCGCCATTCGTAAGAAATTTTGACATATAAAGCAGTGCGCCTTTCTTTTTCTTCCAGTGGTGGAAGGATATGGAACTCATTATTATATCGAAATTGCGCCTAAACGGGATATCTCTGCTTGAACCTATTTTGAACGACGCGTTGGATTTTTTCGCTGACGCTTTCTTTGATGCGATCTTTATCATGCTCGGGGACGGATCTATGGCATATACTTTCAGCTTATTGTTTTTTGAAAGCCGTATAGGTATTTCGCCTGGACCTGTGCCTATATCCAATATGCTGGTTGCATTGTACCTCTTTATGTCTTCTATAACGAATGCGTAGAAGTCTTTCGTTATCGGGATTTTAACAGAAAAAGAATACAGCCTTGACAGTATGGGGCCGAACCTTTCTTCTCCAGGCAAATAATAGTTTTTCATCTCATCGCCTTTGTTTGGGGTCACCGGGATTTGAACCCGGATTCGCAGGTTACTTCATTAATCATTATTCCAGATCCTCATCATCGCTTTGCGCTCATCAAGAATAAACATCTGGAGCCTGCTGCACTGCCAAGTTATGCGATAACCCCGCGAATGCGGATAATAAATTTGACAATATGTATTTATAATATTATATTAATAAAATTCCTATACCTACCATGTACTTAGTCTCTAATTAGGTTAAGTTTTATACGGCGCGTATACATGTATCTTGTTTCATTTTTCGTGCAGGCATATAATATTGGCGTAAATATCTGGGCATTCCAATTCGCCAAGGCGCTAGCAAGCCCGGCATTAACCCAGATAATGGCAGTGATAGGAAAATCGTTCCTTGTAGTAATACCTTTCCTGGTCCTGTATCTTTATTTCATAAAGAAGGACTCAAATGTCTATACGTTCATAGTGGCAGGTATACTATTTTACATCATATCTGATGCAATAAAGCTATTGACTAAGGAACCGAGGCCATGCAATGTTTCTGAACTGTCGTGGATAAACACGAACGGATGCGAAAGCAGTTTCTCTTTCCCAAGCAACCATGCCAGTGTCCTTACAGGGCTGACATTCTTTCTTGGCAAGTACAGATACCTTCAGATAGCATATATTGTATGGCTTTTTATGGTTCTATTCGGACGAGTATATTTAGGGCTGCACTATTTTACAGATGTCATGGCAGGCATGGCACTTAGCATGATAATGTATTACATTATATCAAAATATAAAAGCAGGATAAACAGGTTATTAAATAATATTATTAAAAGAGTATTGCCTAAGCTTGCTTTGAAAGACTGAGTGGTAATTATGGATAAACGTTTGCTTTACGTTGGTATCGGAATAATAATAGCCATAGTAGTTGTAGTCGCACTGATATTGAATTCAGGCAACGGCGGAGGAAAAGCATTAATAGGGCAGGATAATGTTGCAGTGCCCGCGCAGCAACTATCGCAGTTAAAGGATATAGCAATGAATGCATCCATTGCAGATGCAGTAGGCCTTGGAAGTGCAGCTAATCTCCCGATTTTTACCAATGCCAGCTCGGTATTTTTAACAAATGGCAAGCCAACAGTCCTTTATATTGGCGCCGATTTCTGCCCATACTGCGCGATAACTAGATGGGGAATGGTGATAGCCATGTTGAGATTCGGCAATTTCACAAAGTTGCATTATATGACGTCTAGTGCGACAGACGTGTATCCCAATACTCCCACCTTTACCTTTTATAATTCAAGCTACCAAAGCAATGTGATATCGTTCATAGAGCTGGAAGAAGAAACCAATACTTATAAGCCCCTGCAGTCGCCTACTGCGCTTGAGAACAATGTTTTTACAAAATACGATCTCAATAACCCAAATGTGGCAAGCCAACTGAGGGGGGGAATACCGTTTATAGACTATGGCAACATATCCATTCAGGCTGCTGCAGAGATAGACCCGCAGGTAGTCAAAGGTTATGATTGGTCGCAAATAATTAGTTTGCTTAACAATACGAACTCTCCAGTTACGCTGGCGCTGATTGGAGAAGCGAACGTATTTACTGCACAGATATGTAAGATAACAAACAATAGCAATCCTGCAGTGTGCAGCCAACCATACATAAAGCAGATATTATCGTACCAAAGCTGACTGGCGTTTTCAAGCGGATCTGCTGAAATTTCTAAGCAGGGTGTTTGCAATGCGCCTGAATTGTGTATTCTGCGACTTTAGCAGGTTTTCCGTTTCCCTTTCGTCCTTAGAAAGGTCGTATAATTCTGCAGGCCTTCTGCCATTGAAGAATATAAGCTTATAATTTTTATAGTATATTGCAGTAGCAGGCGTATTGAAATATTTTTTTGCTTCGTATATGCGTTTCGCAGACTTGGACCTTCCCATGAGTTTCCTCAGCAATGGCTCGTCCCATGTTTCGCTTATGCCCACGTGTTCGCTAAATACGTATTTCTGTCTTTTCATATTGCCATCAGGTATGTCTATTTTGGAATCAGCCAGATCTAGCACGGCGTTGTGAATTTCCATTGTGCTTATATTTTCTTCATGGACCTCTCTTGTTTTTACAGGTTTGCCGTTTTCAAAATTTACAGCAAAGAGCGGCACCTTGGATATGCCTTCGTAGGGGAATAATGAGTGGTAAAGCATTTTATGTTCGCCAAATAATTGGCCGTGATCCGATGCAAATATCAATGTTGCATTGTCCAGTATGCCTTTTGATTTCAAGGTATTTATCATCTTGCCTATCTCTTTATCCAGATGGCTTATCCTTTTCCTATAGCCGGACCTGAATGCAGCAATGTCTTCCTTTCCGAGCTCATTTATGCCGCTCAGGTATAGCCATTTATCCTGCACGATATCATTATTCCTGCCAACTGGATAGTTTTCGTGGGCTTCTATGCAGTTTATAAACATAAACTGCTTGCCGTAGTCATAATCGTAATCAAGATACTTGGCCAGTTCTTTTCTGGTATCTGATGCTCCCCGATCAAGCTTATACGTGCCGTCAGTGTCTGCAACCTTTTGATCCAGCTTTAATCTAAGATTGATATACATGTTGTCGAATATGCCCTTGGGTATTATTTTAGAAAACATGCCGGTTACGAAATACATCGCATTCCTTGCAGCTTCTCCGTTTTTAATTATGAATGACACCTTTTTGACTAGTTGTTTGTTGTACTTTACGTTGGAATCCATCCATAAATCGTATACCTTATCAAATCCCAGTGCGAGATTAGTATAGCTGGTAAGAAAAGGGTTATTGGAAAATAATACAGACTTATAACCGCGGAGCGACAATTCAGATGCAAGGGTTCTTGCGTTGTTTGGCAGGAATTTTATCTTTACAAACCATGGATCCATCTTTGTCTTTGAATCGAAGAAGTTTTTTGAAACATTCTTTATTTCAGTAACCCGCTTGCCGGTAAATATAGATGCATGTGCGGGCGCTGTCCAAGTTCCCGGCGATACGGCATTCAAGTATGAATTGCCTTCTTTGGCCAGCCCAGTAAGATTAGGGGATACGTTGCCGTAGTAAAGGTCGTCCGCCCGGACCGTGTCCAATAGGAAAAATATTATATTCTTATCGCCCATTTATATCTGCTTTATAATAGCACAGAAACTGAATATATATCTTAATGTGAAACGGTTTCAATGGATAATTTATTATTAAGGCGCGTCTAACTTTATCTTGCGTGATAACCTATGGATATTTGTGCTCTGAACCCTTTCTTTTATCCTTATATGGGGGGAACAGAAAAGGTATTGATGGAGGTTTATAGCAGGCTTTCAAAAGACCATAACATAACCCTGATTAGCGGGATGCCTAGGCATATGCGCTTAGCTGAGCGTGAAGAGATAAACGGCATATCCGTAATCAGGCTGAAGACCGATTATGCAGATATGCCGGGCCTTCCGATACCTTTTCCTTTCATGCATGGCATATGCGATGCGATTAAAAGGTCTGATGCCGATATTTACCATATCAATAACCGCTATCTTTATTATTGGGATACTTTAAGCGCCATAATGCAAAAAAGGAAAAGAATGGCAATCACTATACATAACGCACTGCCCAAAGGCATAGATTTTTGGACTGATTCTATTGGCTTGCTATATGATATGGCGTGGGGCAGGAGAATAATGCATAAAGCCGACCTGATAACAGGAGTTTCGAAGAATACTGTAGCCACAACGGTGCCTGTGAAGGACATGCATAAAGCAAAGGCAATATACAATGGCATAAACATAGACATGTTCAAGCCGCGCGGCAGGCACGAACGCATATTGGATAGGTATGCCTCGGCATACGGAGGGCATGCAATCAAGATACTCACTAATGGCAGATTGGTGCCCCAGAAAGGCCAAATTTACTTGCTCAATGCACTTAAAATGTTTATAGATGACGGCAACGATGCATCTTTGACGATAATAGGCACCGGGCCTATGCGGAATGCACTTATTAAGCTCTCGGAAAAATTAGGGATAAGCGACAGAATGCAAATAATAAGCGGAATACGGGAGAGGGAGCTTCCTTATTACTACAACGCCGCTGACCTTTTTGTGCTGCCTTCGACCTATGAACCTGGGTCGATTGCTTTGATAGAAGCCATGGCTAGCGGAACACCTGCCATAGCTACGAGAATCGGAGGCATACCGGAACTCATGGGCAGGTGCGGGCTTTACGTAAAGCCTAAGGATTCTTATGATATATATAAAAAACTCAACTTCTTTATAGACAATAAAAGAGTGATAACAAGACTTGCAAAGGATGCACATTCAAGGGCAATTGAAAACCATGATTGGGATAAGATAGCGCCGCAATATGCTAAGGCCTTTGAAAGAGTAGTGCGGAGGTAAATATATGTTTGGGAGGGAGAATAAGAAATCGGTCTGGTATGTAATAACGCACAAGCAGAAGATGAACAGGAAGGAATATTTGAACCTTGTGCACAGGGTTTCTATCTTCGTCGCTTTGGGATTTATCGCCAGCTTTGCAGTTTTCTTTATAATTGCGTTGATAGGGGGGCTAGGAAGAGTTGTAGCCCTTCTTTTGTCTTCTAATCTTTACATATATTCGTTGGCGTTTATTGCTGTATTTTTGGGGTATATGCTGAGGTTCATAAAATGGAATTATTACCTTAAAAAATTGAATGTTAAGGTTCCGATCAAGAAAAACCTTATCGTGTATATGTCAATGTATTCCATGAATATTACGCCTGGCAAACTGGGCAGGATATTAGTCGCATATACGCTGAATAGGATAACGAAAAAGAGCATGGTAAACCTAATACCTGTAGTGACTCTTGACATATTCACGGATTTCCTTGGTTTTGCAATACTTGCTTTGATAACTGCGATCTACTTCAAGACATTCGTGATATATATATTGATAATAGACCTTGCGCTCATACTTCCATTCCTTTTTATACTTAATGACTGGCTTTATAAGTCGCTGAAAAAGGCGTTCAGCAAAAGGAGGGGTTTGCTCAAAATATTTTCCATGTACGGGGACGAATATTTCGCATCTCAGAGCAAGCTTAACACCAAGTGGGTATATATAGTGTCATTGCTCGTTACTGTGCCTGCGGCATTCCTCAATAGCATGGCATTGTATTTTGCATTATACTCCATAGGAGTAATACCGCACATAGGCAGCACGGTGTTCGCATTCTCATCCGCACAGCTCTTCGGAATGGTTACTGGAATTCCGGGAAACATAGGAATAACGGATGGCGCCCTTATAGCGCTCTTGCATACATCGCTCAACCTAAGCACAGGCATAAGCTCTGCTTTAACGATAATGACAAGATTCGCAACATTATGGTTCGGCCTTGTCTTAGGAGGCATATTTCTGATATATAGTTTCAGATATTGGAAGGCGAAAGTTTAGAAAAAGCTATTGCCTGCCAGAAGAAGGCAGGCATATGTTGAGTTAAAATTCGTCGCTTTCTCCTTCTGGCACGTCATCAGAAGCATCATCTGAAGACTCTTTGTCTACTTCCTCAGTTTCTGAAAGCTCATCGGAATTCCCAGATTTTTCCAGTACTTTTATCTTTCCAAATTTACCTGTAGAAAGTTGCGGCGTTCCGCGAAATTCGTTCACATATCCGTTGGATACTTCGATTTCGTCTCCGACGTTTACTGTGTTTATGTCACCGCCCCACAGCGACATCGCAATGGTGCCAGTATTATCCTTAAGTGTGATATTAGCTACGCTCAGCCTTTTTCCGTATTTGGTCACAACTTCTCGCGGTTCGTCTTTTTGGGCAACCTTGGCCTTTATGGTTACATTGCTTGCCCCTGCCTTTAGTTCGTTTATCTTCATTCGATACACCTTAACAACTAGAATCAATAGGTTCAATACCTTTATATTTAGAAAAGTTATTAAATCTTGTTGATTTTCAGCAATAACAAAAATTATACATTTTGCCATAAGCTTTTTGGAAAAGAATAAAAATAAGGGTTACTAAAATTGCTTATGGAAGAAGGACATGCCGCTGCTGGAATCCATCCGTCTTTTGCAAAGGTGATAGAGCAAAAGAAGAGGATTAAGGATAAATTAGGCAATATCAAAAACAAGATAGGAGTTTATAGCGCAAAGGGAGGGGTTGGCAAGACAACAGTGTCGGTAAACCTTGCATTCACACTTGCCAAGAAAGGATTTAATGTGGGCTTGCTCGATGCTGATATAGACTGCCCTAACGTGACCTCGTTTTTAGACATAACTGAAAAAATGGACATATCTGGTTTTCCTTTGAAGCCTTTGGTTAAGGATGGAGTCAAAGTCGCTTCAACCGCCATGATCGTGGATGACATGAAAAAACCAATAATATGGCGTGGCCCAATAATAGCAAGGATGCTGGGCGATTTTTTTGAGAATACCGACTGGGGAAACCTTGACCATCTCATAATAGATCTTCCGCCAGGAACTTCCGATGCGCCGCTCACAATAATGCAGCTTTTAGACCTCAAAGGTTTCATATTGGTTACCACGCCGCAGCGTATATCATCAGTAAATTCATTAAGGTCAGGGCTTATGGCAAAACGGCTGAATGTAGGCATATTGGGAGTTATAGAGAATATGTCAACAGGCAAGATAAGCGACAATACAAAAAGCGTTATAGACGCTTTAGGCACTGAACTTTTGGGGACGATCAAGTTTGATTCTTCATTTAATAAGTATAGCGATAATGGTATGATAACCGTTTACAATGATGAAAACATAGCCAATGAATTCGATGCTATTTCTAAGGCGATAGGATAAACGCACAGGTGCGCCGTTATGGACACCTTAAGGTATATATATCTTTTCTTCCATATATAATTGTTGTATGCATATATGTATAGTAAAAATACATATTTCAACTATTTGGCGACAACAAATCTTTTCGTATTAAAAAACAAAATGTGATAAAATGGCAGAAAATCAATTAGGAGGACAACAGTATGTATTGTTGCCGGAAGGAGCATCGCGTCTGATCGGAAGAGACGCACAGAGGACCAATATTGCAGTAGCTATTGCAGTATCTAATGCTGTAAAGACCACCCTTGGGCCAAAAGGAATGGACAAGATGATGGTAAGCGATTTGGGTGACATAGTAATAACTAACGACGGCGCCACCATACTTGATGAAATGAATGTAGAGCATCCAGTAGCAAAGATAATGGTAGATGTTGCGAAGACACAGGACAAAGAGGTAGGGGATGGCACTACTAGCGTCGTAGTAATGGCGGGAAACCTGCTCAAAGGTGCAGAGGACCTGATAGAACAAGGCATCCATCCAACAATAATAATAAAGGGCTACAAGATGGCCGCAACAAAAGCAATAGAATTGCTGAACAAATATTCAAATACCGTAAAGCCGGATGACGACTCAGTATTGCAGAAGATAGCGCAGGTCTCGCTGGGATCAAAGAACATAGGCAGCGACTCCACCAAAGCACAGATAGGAAAGCTAGTGATAAAGGCAATAAAACAGGTAATGGTTAAAAACAACAATGCAATATCTGTAGACCATGATTTCATAAAGATAGAGAAGAAGGCAGGCGGCAGCACTGCAGGCACTGAATTGATAAATGGAGTCTTGATAGACAAGGAGGTTACACATCCCGGAATGCCTAAACTCGCTAACAACGCCAAGATCGCTTTGCTTGACGCAGCGCTTGAGATAGAGAAAACGGAGACTGACGCAAAGATAGAAATAACTTCGCCAGACCAGATGCAAGCATTCCTGCAGCAAGAGGAAAAGATGCTTAAGGATATGGTTGACAAGGTCAAAAAGAGCGGCGCAAAGGTCATATTCACGCAAAAGGGCATCGACGACTTGGCGCAGCACTATCTAGCAAAGGAAGGCATAATGGCAGCCAGGAGGATAAAGAAAAGCGATGTGGAAAAGCTTTCAAGGGCAACAGGAGCTAAGATAGTTACAAGCCTTGAAGATCTGACAAGCGATGATTTGGGATTTGCAGGCACAGTAGAAGAAAGGAAGATTGGCGGAGAGGCGATGATCTTCGTAGAGAAGTGCAAAGATCCAAAGAGCGTGACCATCTTTGTAAGGGGAAGCTCGCAGCAGGTAATAGACGAGGTAGAGCGCTCAATACAGGACGTCATCGGAGCACTATCTGCAACCATGGAGAATGAAGGAAGGTACAACATAGGGGGAGGCGCGATAGAAATAGACGTTGCTGAAGGCATAAGGGCTTACTCTGGAGAGGTAGGCGGGAGAGAGCAGCTGGCAATACAAAAGTTTGCAGACGCTGCGGAAGCGATACCTAAGACCCTTGCTGAAAACAGCGGAATGGATGCGATAGACACCCTAGTCCAATTAAGGAGCAAGCATAAACCTAAGGATGGCAAGGCATTCGGAGTCAACGTTTATAAGAATGCCATCTCAGACATGGAGAAAGAGGGCGTGTATGAGCCAACCAAGATGAAGGAACAGATAATAAACAGCGCAAACGAGGCAGCACAGATGATCCTTAGGATAGATGATGTAATAAGCTCCAGATCCAAAGGAGGAGGAATGCCCCAGGGCGGAATGCCCGGAGGCATGGGAGGCGAGATGGACTAATTAATCGTGGGTAGCTTTCCAATACATATGTGGGCAACCTTTTATTGCCCATACTTTTTTTAATTTTGCTGGTTGAAAGGATTATGATATAATGCTGCAAAAGAATAGGATAATACTTGTTTTTGGATCGCCGGGGGCTGGAAAGACCACAGTTATAACAAAAAGCATAGGCAACAACGCAGCATATCGAATAATCAACATAGGCACTCTCATGAAGGACATAGCCATGAATAGGGGTTATGTCAGCGATAGGGATGTGGTGCGTTATTTGCCGATAAAGATTGCAACAGCAATCAGGAAAACGGCCATAGGGCAGATTGAGAAGATGCAGGGCAATATAGTCATAGACACACATGTTTCGGTTGAACGGGGCAACAGATATTTCCCAGGCATGCCGCTGGATGCGATTTCCAGGCTTACGGGAGTTGCAGGAATCATATACATAGACGCCAAGACCGCTGACATAATCAAAAGAAGAAAGAACGACAAAAACAGAAAACGCGAAATGGAGAGTGCAAGCACCATAGACCTGCAGCGATCTATAAATATAGCAATGATTAGCGCGATAAGCGCACATTTAAATATTTCCATATATATAATAGAAAACAATGAAGGAATGCTTCAGGCGGCAGAAAAAAGTTTTAAAGCCGCACTGGAGGACATTATGAAAGAGTATAAGTGATTTTATGACAGTTATGCCGCTCTCTCTTGCATTGATAATAGTCGGATTAGGAGTACTTGAGGTATCGCTATCCGTGCTAATGCAGAGGAAATTAGTAAACCCTAAAAGGATGCGCGAGCTGCAGGCACGGCTTAAATCTATATCAAAGGAGATGAATGTACTCATAAAAAGCAACGCCCCAAAGGAGCAGATATCTGCAAAGCAGAGCGAAATAATGCCGTTGATGAAGGAAAATATGACGATGTCGTTCAAACCCATGATAGTAATATTCCCGATATTCATAATCGTATATTATGTGCTTTTGCCGGCGTTGGCAGGCAAAGCAGACTATGTCCTTAATTTTGCAGGCATCTCTTTGACCTACAATCTTGTATTCATAGCCACTGTTTTCATATTAGGCCTGATAAGTTCAATTGCAATACTACTTTATGACAGGAAAAAGGCGAAGGAGGAAGCCAAAGAGGATAAAACATAATTATTTATAGTTTAAGCATTCTAAATAAATGCTAATCGGCCCAAAGGTGTTATATTTGCCAAAACCAATGTATAGATCACATAGTTTCAAGAAGTCCAATAAGATTACAAGGACAGGAAGGAATGTCGTACACTACAAAAGAGGAAAGAATTCTATGCCGCATTGCGGCCTGTGCAAAGTAGAATTGAACGGCATCAGCACAAAAGGAGGTAAGAGCAGGAAAACTAACAGCAGACCGTTCGGCGGTGTCCTCTGCGCTAATTGCACAGCCAATATAATAAAATTTGGCAGCAGGATAGAGCGCGGGGATATGAAGCTAGATGATATAAGCATAAGAGAGCGTGCTTTCGTTTTGCAGTTAGTTGCCCATTAGAGGCGCTAAAATGAAGATATGTGTATCAGGCCTGACGGCAAGCGGGAAATCGACTTTAGCAGAAGAACTTTCTAAAGCCCTTGGCATAAAGCACGTTCATAAATCTTACAATGAATATGTAGATAGTTATTCCAAACTTGCGGATTTCACAGCTTCTGCAGACGCAAAGTTTGCAAATTCATTTGATGCGGAAATAAAGAAACTTGCAAATGGAAACTGTGTGGTTTCCACATGGCTTTCGCCATGGATAATCGAAGACGCAACACTAAGGGTATGGCTAAATGCGAGCGAATCGGTAAGGTCGGAACGGCGTGCTGCGCAGCACACTGAAGTAGATTGCGATACGGCAGCAATAGAAAAAATAGACAAAGCCGCCATAAACCAGGCTAAAAGGATATATGGTATTGATATGCTTGACCATAGGATATTTGACATTGAAATCAATACGGAAAAAATGAGCATTATGGAATGTGCGTCGGCCATATCTATAATAGCCCTAGGGAGAGACAGAAAAAATTTTTGATATTTAGGTGAATTTCATGTTACTTGAAACCGGAAGAGTGTGCATAAAGAAATATGGAAGGGATGCTGGCAGCAGGGCAGTTATAGTAGGCGTCGAAAAGGACGGATTCGTCAAGATAGTGAGCTCCAAAAGGCAGAATGAACGAAGGTGCAATCCAAACCACCTTGAGTTCCTTAACGAAGTTGTAGATGCAAAAAACAAGGACTTGGTAAACAAGACGCTCGGGATAGAGTCTAAGCAAGATGAAAAGCGTTCAAAAAGGCAATAAGATTACAGCGCATTGAGGAATTTTAGCGCTGCGTCTACGGTTTTCTGTTTTTTTGATTGTGAGGATTCGTCAAGAAGCTCGAATAGCCCATGCGCATCTATAGCATTGTCAAAGGCGAGTTCCTTGAGCCTGGCGCCCATAAAAGACGCTCCGAGGTCTTTTATGGCAAGATCCCCTACCCTATTTTCATGTATTCCTTCTATGCTCTTTGCCAATTCTGGTATTGTGAGCTTTGACTGATCGATTTCTATAAAGGCATCCTTCCCATATTTTGATGTTATGGGCTTCAGGTTCAACGAGCCGAATTGCAAGCCAGCTTGCATGGTACCTTCAAGATGAACCTTTATTATTGGCTTTGATGCGCTCTTTGCAATTACCTGCTTTACTTCGTTTTCACATTTTTCCAGTATGCATTGGGTGTTCGAATCCTTGAATTCCAGCCTTATTGAAAAAAACTTTCTTGAATTTATATGTATGAATTCGTGGCTTGAATCTGTTGTATCGAACAATATGAATCCTTTGGAACCCTGCTCGGCATCCTTCATCTGCGTCAGCACCGTGCTGCCTGGAATCAGGAAGGGCTTTCCATGAACTTTTGCCTCTAATGTGTTATGTATGTGGCCGTTTACATAAAGGTCAAATCCAACAGGCAGGTCCTCATATTTTATAAAATCCGCATTGAATGGCAATAACTCGTATACTGACTGGTGGAACATAAATATGCTGTACATGCCGTCCACGGGTTTTGGATTCAGCTCTTTAAGCTTTTCCTTTACCCGTTCATCAGATATGCCGCCAAGCCCGAAAACGGCCACATGCTCGCTTCCATTGCTTATCACCGCAGTCGATTCGCTTATGTCTATGAGCATGCCGGCCAATGCTAAAAGCTTTAAGGCATTCTCTCTGCCTGCAGATGTCCTTTCATGCGTACCTGGAATTGCAAGTATCGGCGCATTCGTAAATGCAGTACCAGAACCGTGTACTTCTGCAGACGCGGCCCACTTCTTTCTTGAAAGTTCCCTGAATATGTTTAGAGCTTCTGCGATTGCATCTGGCTTTGGAGCCCTTTTATCAAATATATCGCCAGGCATTATTATTGCATCGGCCATTGCCGCGGCAGCTTCGAGTGCTTCCATTGCCTGCCTGAATGCGTCTTCTGCAAATCGTTCGTAGCCTATATGCAAATCAGACACTATAGCTATTTTCATACCTCAATCACGTCATTTCTCATTAGATTTCAATATGTTTAAAATTTCTTCGGTAAAACCGTCAAAAAAGTTTTCATATTTATCCTTTTTAGGCCCGTATGCACCGCCTGCGCATGGGTGCCCGCCGCCAGAACCTCCGATTATTGGCGCAAGTTTTTTCATTATCCTGCCAAAATGCAGCCCATATTTAGTGTCAAGTGTTGGCCTCAGCCTAGATGAAAAGGATATTTCATTGGATGATTCTGATTTGAAAAGCGCTATGTCTGCGCCTATCTTTATTGCATCATCTGCAGCTATCCCTGCATGCACATTGGTAATGCCGTATACAAATATAAGGTCGTGCTTTATGAATGCGTCTGCATGCATTATGCTGTGTATCGTTTGCAGGCGCGCTTCTGTAGATGACTCATGTGAAAATTCTGCCAATATGCCCATGTAATCGGTCTTTGTTATAGAAAGCAGCTCGCCCATTTGGATGAATGTTTGCGGGGTGGCATTTTTCAGTTCCGCAGAATCAGATATTATGCCCATGCACAGCATTTTAGCGATTGGAATGCTTATATCAAAATGCAGGTATTTGAAAAGTTCGTATATTATGCTTGCAGAGGAATTGAATGACTCGTCGTTAAATACCAGTGCGCGGGCATTTGGCATGGTCGGCTTGACATGATGGTCTATTACAATTATGTCTTTTTTGAATTTTTCTATAGGCTGCTGAAAATTTCCCAGCTCCGACGTAGAATTTGCATCAACGATTATTATGAGGTCGCTATTTTCGTCGAATTTTGTTGATATGATTTCTTTTTTATATCCGCATCTCTCGAGCACCCTCAAAGCATTGGCGGTTATTATATCAGGCATTGATATGTGTGCATTTGGAAATATAGATAGGATTGCAGCGGCAGACGATACCGAATCGGTATCGCCTATTGAATGGAATGTTACCATCACATTTGCATTGATGCGGCTTTTTACCTCTTCTGCCAGTTGTTCCAGGCTTATTGCCTTCATATTATCATTTTTCTTGGAAGCCCTTTATTGCCTCGTTTATTTGAGCCCTCATTTCCGCTTCCTTTTTCGAAAGTTCGTCTCCTTGCTTTGATATTAGGTTAAGCCTCATTTCTACAAATTCCTTCTTCTCTTTTATGTTAGACAGCGCCTCCTCTTTTGTTGTCTCTATTATGACACCTCCTATCGTAGAGTACACCTTTCCCGATGCTTTGCCTATCTCTTCCTCGGCTTGCTTGTATTCCTGCTTTTGGGCTTCATATTGCTGCTTTTGCATTGCTATGTTTTGCAGTTGTTCCTGCATTTTCTGGTAATTCATTGTAAGCTTTTCCAATTGGTCGCGTTCCATAAAATCACTATTAGGATATGTATATTACAATGCAAATTTTTATAATTTGCACCTAGCGCTTTTACTTGTCTATTTCTGCCATCACTATATCCAAGCTGCCCAATATTGAAAATAGGTCTGCCAATTTTACCTCCTTTGATATGTGGGGAAGCACCTGTAGATTGGTGTATGTTGGCGACCTTAGGTATATCCTGTATGGTTTTTGCTTGTCAGGGACCATATATATCAAGCCTTCGCCCCTTGGCAGCTCTCTTCTATTCATTATTATATCTGGTTTTGCCTGCGGACCGATCAATTTTATAGGCAGGCCCGCTACGTCTGGATTTTCAGGCATCATCCCAAGTGCCTGGCGTATTATGCTTATGCTCTCGAGCATCTCTGAATACCTGATCTTATACCGGGCATATGCATCGCCCTGCATGCTTGTAGGCATATTAAACTTTGTTTTGTCGTAGAAATAGTATGGATGGTCCTTCCTTACATCCTTTTCGATGCCTGACGCCCTGAGCACCGGGCCAGATACGCCCCAGTTTATGGCATCTTCTTTAGATAGTTTCCCTATGCCTTTTGTCCTTTCCATAAATATGCCGTTAGAGTCCAGCACATCGGGATATTCTTTTATGTGTGATTCCAAATAATCTGTCAGCGCGTATGCCCTGGCAGTGAAATCTGGAGGCAGCTGCCGCATCAACCCACCTATTCGCATATTTACATAAAACATCCTGCTTCCGGATACATCTTCCAGCAGCTTAAGCACCTTAGCGCGTTCCCTGAACGCCCACATGAACATTGTGAACATCTGCCCAATGTCATTGCAGAATGTGCCAAGCCATAACAGGTGGCTGGCTATCCTTTGAAATTCCAAAAGGATCATGCGTGCATATTGCGCATCTTCCTTAACTTTTGAGTTTAGTGCCATTTCTACTGAATTGACATAAAGTTCGTCCCACCCCATAGGCGCAACATAGTCAAGCTTTTCAGTATAAGATGGGTTCTGCATGTACATCCTTGTTTCCATCAGCTTCTCCACCCCCCTATGCAGAAAACCTATGTGGGGCTCCACATTCTTTACAGTATCGCCGTCCAAATCTACGACAAGGCGCAGCACCCCGTGTGTGCTTGGGTGTATAGGGCCTATATTTATGCGCATGTATGACATTTTTTCACATCATGTTTTTTTCTTATAGTCTTTTCCCCAGATGAACTCTTTCCTTAATGGGTAACCTGCGCCGTTCCATTCTTCTAAAAGGAGATGCTCCTGGTTTGCGCCAGTTATTTTTATTCCAAACATTTCCTGCATCTCGCGTTCATACCATACTGCGCCCGCATATATGTTGCTTATAGTGTTTAACTCTAGGTCGTTTATTGGCAACATAACGGTTATGACGGATTCTGATTTCTTATCAGTATTGTAGAGTATATAAACTGCTTCCAAATGGTCCGCATAGTCAACTGCGGTGATTGCATTCAGATAGTCATAGCCTTCCCGCTTCAGCTCTGCGCATGTTTTCACTAAGGCTTCTTTCGTTGTCTCCATCGGTTTTTCCACCTACTTTTTTTTGTAATTTCATCAATGCAGCAAACAGATTTTCGGGTTTGGGCGGGCACCCTGCGACATAAACGTCTACAGGCAGCACCTGATCTATGCCTTTTATTATGTTGTAACTTTCATACCATGGGCCGCCTGCAGTAGCGCATTCGCCATATGCGATCACATATTTTGGAGATGCCATCTGTTCGTATAGCCTTTTTATCCTAGGCACCATAGATTTTGTCACCCATCCTGCAACAATCATAACGTCGCATTGCCGCGGCGTTCCCCTAAATAGCAGATATCCTTTCCTTTCTGCATCTATTCTCGACGCCCCGAAATCCATAAGCTCCATTGCACAACACGCCAGGCCAAATTGCAGCGGCCAAAGCGAATTCGAATGCGACCATTTAAGCAGGCCCCCTGCACTTTTTTGGGTTATATCGCTCATTTTGGTAAACAGGGCATTTACCGGCATCTTATATTTTTTCAGGCTGTCGACTACAAGTTTCGACATTTCTTTTTCGGAATGTGACATCTCCCCCTGCCTAAAGGCAGGGGCTTCCTCTGCGTTCATGCAGTCACTGCATCCCGCAAAGGATGTGTTTTATCGGTTCTCAGTTCTTCAAGGACTGCCCCCTTTTGAGGTCTTACATTCTCTCCCTGAGCGTGACTTCCCCTCTGTCCGAGGGTAGCTTTGACAGCGTGGCTGTCAAAATTTGAACTTGAATAGTTCAAAGCTCTGTCTAGTATATTTATTGATGCGTTTATGTCCCTGTCCATTGTCATGCTGCAGACGTTGCAGCGGTATATTCTGTCCTTTAGGGTCAGTTTTTCTGCCTCTTTTTTTATGTAGTGGCATCTGCTGCATTCCTGAGTAGTGTCCTTTGCATCTACCTTTATTACCTTCATACCGGCACTTTCAGCCTTGTATGAAAGCATTTGTATGAACCTGTTCCATGAAGCGTTATAAATCGCCTGCGCGAGATTGTGATTCCTTACCATGTTGTTTATGTTGAGTTTTTCCACTGCAAACGATGTGCATCCCGAATTTATTAGCTTATCCGACAGTTTGTGCGCGAAGTCGTTTGATTGGTTTGTAACGTATTCCCATTTACTTTGAAGCATGAGTTTTGCACCCTGTCTTCTATTCGAGCCTTTATGCCTTCGCGCAATTATTCTCTGCCATTTTGCGATGCGTTTCGCATTTCTCCTTGCGAACTTCGGTTTCTTAATCTTCGTTCCGTCCGACATTGCGATGAACGAGTTGAGGCCCATGTCGATGCCGATAGGATTCGTGTCTTTTATGATTGGGGGTGCGATGTTGTTTACGGTCGTGAATATCGCATAGTAGTTTCCCACTTCCCTCTTTATGGTGAGCATCTTTGTCTTTCCCTCAATGTTCCTGTGCATCTCTATCCTCATTGTGCCTATCCTTGAGACGCGTAGTCTATTCTTTCTTATTGAGAAAGAGCCGTTGTCCTGCGGGTAGATTATGCTGTAATATCTGTCCCTTGATTTGAAGCGCGGGAATCCGACTTTTACGTTCTTTCCCGATTTCTTTTCTTTTACCCTTCTGAAGAAGTTCCGGTATGCTTTCAGCACGCGGTATTTTATTTCGCATCTTACCTGCGAGTATATTTGCAGGTATTTTTTGTCCTTTTCTATCTCTTTTGCAAACTTGTTGAGAATTGCCATCGAGAACTTCTTGTTTCCGTCTTTATGCGACTTGATTGACTTTTCAAGGAGGAGGTTGTAAAAATCCTTTGAAAGTATAAGTTGCAGATTTATTTCTGATTGGTGTTTTGCATCTGGATATATCCTGAACTTGTAAGCCCTTTTCAGTTCCATTACATCCCTTTTTGTTCTTCTATATATTTCTAAATTTTTATACCTTCTTGTTCTGCGGTTCGCTTTCATCCCACCCATGAATGATATGGGATTTCCCGCTCACATTATTAAAAATTCATCCTTATTTTCCTGCATGATCATCATTTATTAATTTATATCCGAATACGGCAAAACAGGCTGCCAGAGCAATCAATGCCATTACGTACAACCCTGAAAGTTTTCCAGCATAAGATGAATATGCGGACCACAAGATGGCAAAAACGGCAATCAGTTCGAATGGCAAAAATATTATAAAGTATGGGAAGTATTCTGCGTCTATATCGCGGCTTTTTCCTATGGTCTCTTCGCCACTCTCATATGGGGAATTTTTTACAGGGTTGCCTGCATATCTTTTACGCAACATTTTTGATGAAAATAAAAATGATACTGGAATAAATATGGAAAACAGTATGAAGAAGATAAAGGCAATTGCTTCAAACTGCATAATCCCACATAATTAGATAGTATTTAATTATTTTATAGCCTCCCTTTTGCCCATTTACTCGCTTCTGCGTGTAGATTTGCAAACCGCCCGGATAAACAGGCGGGATTTCCGATAAGATTTGTTTTAATTCTGGATTTTATACGGTTACTTTAGTGCTTGAAGCATGTTTAGAATTTCTGCATTATCGTTTGGGGACGCCTTGACTTTTTTGATTTTTCCGCATTTAGTGCATTTGTATGTTACCATGTACGTTCCTCTTCTGTCTGATATTGCAAACACTGGTTTCATCATGCCATGGCACTCGTTAGCGCGATCGCCGGGATTGATATCAACATGCATGCTCCATAAACATATAGGGCAGTGGTCAGTATAGCCATTGCCTTTGGTTATTGCACCGCAGTGGCTGCAGCTAAAGTCTTCTATTTTCCTGATAAATCGCGGACCTGCGTTTTTATCCCCTTTCATGCTCTCAACAGATTAGATTTTTAATGATGCAATTATATAATTATAAATATGCCTTTTATAGCATACTCCGAAACAGACCCTATATCAATGGAAACCGCTGGCTTTATACGCAATGAATTCGGATTTGAATATAAAGGGAGGCTTAACGGATTTGAACATTACAGATTTGAGAATATAGATATGATAGGGATTGATTCTGCGCTTGTCGAAGCTGATTTTCTAGACGCACAGCTCAATACCGATTTGATAATATTCTTAAGCATGCATAAGAGCAGTGCAGGCATAAAATCGTTAACAGTGCATTCAGAAGGCAATTGGTCAAATGAGAATAAATTAGGTGGCAGGCCAAGAGAATTGAGTTTTGCCGCCCCCGTAGAAATGTTCAGCATATTGAAGTATATGGGACAGCTCAATTATGGTGGCACAGATGTAGTGTATGAAGCTACACATCATGGCCCTTTTTTGAAGACGCCGTCGCTTTTTGCAGAATTCGGCGGGAACGCGGGAGGAATGAATGAAAAAGAGGGTCCCGAGACAGTAGCGAAGGCCGTAATGCATTGCCTTTTAGATAAAAATGATGGCGAAAATTTTGATAAGATAGCAATAGGTATAGGGGGGACACACTATTCAAAAAGATTTGCAAAACTTGCATTTGAAGGGAAGTATGCATTTTCACATATAATGCCAAAATACTTTCTTAACGAATACATGATGCTTGAACAGGCATCATTACGCTCGAACAGGGCGCCCGAAATTGCGGTAATGGAATGGAAGGGCATAAATAAGGAGGTTAGGGATAGGATAATTAGTAGGTTGAATGATATAGGTATGGATTATGCAAAAATATAGAACTGCTATCAATACACTTTTCGCTGCGGTTTTGATTTTTTACTTTGCGGTCAATATAGCTTCCGCGCAGTACTGGTTCCAGACGGGAGTTAGGGGATCGGATAATGCATCGTTCAACTCCGGGGCAGGCGTACTTATACAGACAATAAAACCGCAAAATGTCAGTTATGGGTCATTCGGATATTGGATTGGGGAGAACCTTAATAATGGGGCATTCCTACAGGCCGGATATATAATAAATAACCAGAGTGGATATTATCCAACCAATTGTACAGTGTCGCTTGGATGCACTAGCAACATATATATACAAAGAGGTCAGCCTTCGTGGTTTTGGGAGTACTTCCCTGCGAATTATAGCGGCAGTAAGTTTTATGGCATGCTTGGGGGCAATAATACTGCAGGTAGGAATGGCTCGTTCAATGATTACTCGTTCATGGCAGATGGAAACACGTGGAACATATATATGAATGGAGTACCAATAGGAAGCGTTGATCTTGGAACTTCGTCTTCTGGCGCAAATCCCCCAACCGCGTTTTCAGAATATGCGGATGGCGAAAACAATAGCGTGTTTATGCCGACAGTCAGGTTCAAGAACCTGATGTTTTATAAGAACGGAAAATTTTATTTGGTGCCTGAAGGTTATGCATTCATAGGCTATGGGAAGGGAAGCGAGGCCTCACTCAGCAATAATTATGGCGTAAATGAGATAGGCAATTTCGTTGACTATTTTGAGACTGGCTCCGATGTCGCTGCCGTCCCGAGCCTTACGCCTTTATGGCAGATAGGTTACAGCATTAAAATTGTATCGAGTTATGGAAATATAAGCAGTTATAGCAACTATTCGGCATATGCAACAACAGGCATAAGCGCCCCGGAATATGTAAACATATCCAACGGAATTAGAGAGAAATTTATTGGGTGGAAAGGTGTTGGCGATGGATCGTACACAGGAAATTCCAGTTCAGCATCTATCAGCATGGATAGCAATATAACAGAAACTGCATCTTGGGTCAGGCAGTATTATGTCAATGTGACTACGCCATATGGAAATGCGACTGGAAGCGGGTGGTATGATGCAAATAGCACCGCATATCTGAACTTAAAAAGCAGTTCGATATATGTAGGCTATGGCTCAAGGGAAGAATTTATAAATTGGAGCAACGGCATGGATAATCCAAGACCGATTTTAGTTGTAGACAGCCCAAAGGCTATAACTGCAAACTGGGCGCTACAGTATTATGTCAATGTGACTACGCCATATGGAAATGCGACTGGAAGCGGGTGGTATGATGATGGAGCCAATGCAAGAGTTTCTTTGAGCGAAAACTATATACAGGAAAACAGCACGTTTAGGACGGCATTTTCAAAATGGAGCAATGGAAATTCCAGCGCTGCGCTTAATTTTACTGTAAACGGGAGCGTAGACCTTGAGGCGGAATTCATGCTGCAGCGGCATGTAAATTTAATGGGAGAAAATGCATATGGGAACCCCATAAATGTAAGTTATTTTTACATAAACGGATATAGATATCCTGGCGGCTACGCTTACCTATACGTCAATAATAGCAATCTGATATCCGGAGCAATGTATAAAGGGGCTTATTTAAGCTACAATAAAAGCGTTGGAATCGCTTACAACACCGCGTCCATTGCGATTAAATTGCCTGTATTCAACGCTGCAATATCAACACAAAGCTTTTTCGGGACGCCCGTGGATGCCGACCTGTCACTTTCGTTCTATAACGGAACAACATATAATACAACATCCGGAAGCAGCGGAACTTTTACTGTTGATAATGTTCCATATGGCGAGGTATACGGAAGTGCAAGATTCTTTGGGACCACGCAAAGTATAAATATTTCTGGAGGGGAAGATGTTTATCTTGATTTTTTCACTCCCAGTTTAATTGCAGTGATAATATTGGGCATTATATTGATAATAGCCGCTGGGATTTTTGGGAAGGCCCATAATTTCCAAAAAAAATAAGGCGATCCTGTTGAATCTATATGAGTCATTCTTAAGCCGCTATAAAGTGTTTACGGAAATACAACAGTTAGCCATTCCGATTATCGAAAAAGGAGATAATTGCATTATAATAGCGCCCACAGGCAGCGGAAAAACGGAGGCTGCAGTTTTGCCCGCGCTGAAAAAGATTATAGACGCAGGGACCTCCAGCGGGATTTCTATATTATACATAACTCCATTAAGGGCGCTCAATAGGGATATGATAAAGAGGCTTGAAGAATTCTGCAGGGGTATTGGCATAAGCATTGCAGTAAGGCATGGCGATACAAAACAGAGCGAAAGGTCAAGGCAGGCTAAAAAAGCGCCGCAGGTGCTTATAACAACACCAGAGACATTGCAAAGCATACTCCCGACAAAATATCTTGGCAGCGCGCTGAAAAATGTAAAGGTTGTAATTATTGATGAAATACATGAGCTTTACTTCAACAAAAGGGGTGCGCAGCTTTCAATAGCACTAGAGAGGCTGGAGGAACTTGCACCTAATTTTCAGAGGATAGGGATAAGCGCAACTGTGGGCAACAGCAAGGTTGCAGGGGAATATTTATCTGGGGACAGGCACTTTGAGATTGCAGAAATAAAAAAGGTAAAGGATATAAAGCTCAGCATAAGGTTGCCCATGCATTATGATAAGGCTTTAGCGCACCTTGGCGAAAAATTCGGCTTGGATTCTGCATCCCTTTCGCGATTGAATGCGATTGCTGGAGAGATACGCATGGCTAAATCCGTCCTTATATTCTGCAATACAAGGCAGATCGTAGAGGCGTTGGGAAGCCGCTTGATATACCTAGACAGCACCGTACCGTTTGGAGGCATTGGCGTACACCATAGCTCGCTCGATAAAAACGAGAGGATAGGGATAGAGGATGCCTTCAAAAATGGCACCCTGAAGAGTATAATAGCGACCAGCTCGCTTGAACTTGGCATAGATATAGGGAGCATAGATCTGGTTATACAGTATGGATCTCCGAGGCAGGCACTTAGATTGGCGCAACGAATAGGAAGAAGCGGGCATGCAGCCAGCAGAAGCGCAAACGGATCGGTTATAGCGTTGAATGCTGTCGATGCCATAGAAACTGCAGCGGTATACCACAACGTAATGCGTGGCCGCATCGAGGTATTTGGCATGCAAACCGGTGCACTTGATGTGTTGGCAAACCAGATATGCGGCATTGCGCTTGACAAAGGCACTATAGGGCTGGACGAATTAGGCACAATAATCAGCAGGTCGAAAGTATATTCACAGTTAGAAAGCAGCACATTGAAATCGCTGTTAGAATTTATGGGAAAGCAGCACATGATAGGTTTTGACGGAAATATTGTTTCTTCGGGGAGCAGGACTAGGATGTACTACTACGACCATTTGAGCGTATTGCCGGACTCCAAGCGATTCTTAGTGAAAAGCATTATAAACAATAGGATAATATCCACGCTGGACGACAGATTTGTGGCCAATAATATAGATGAGAATTCTGTTTTCATAACAAAAGGGCTGCCATGGAAGGTAGTAAGCATTGATTCTGATGCGATAATAGTAGAACCCAGCACAGATCTTGAAGCGGCAGTTCCGGATTGGAGCGGCGAGGACATACCAGTAAGCCGCAGCGTTGCAAAGTCATTCGTAAATATATTGAACGCTCCAGAAAGCATTGACACCAGACTTTTTAGAAGTGAGGAACAGCATACAATAATAGAATTTATAAGAAAACAAGAACAGTTCAGCATGATGAGTGCGGAATCGTTGCCTATAGAGTCTTATCAAGAATACACTGTCATGTATACTGGTTTAGGCACCTTGGCCAATGAAGCAATCTCAAGGATGCTGGGCAGCCTTATTTCACTTAAGATGGGCAGGAGCATCAACATAAAGGCATCCCCTTACATGGTTTTCGTAGAGATACCAAGGAGTATTGACCTAAAATCCATTATGCTGTCCATAAATCCTTCATCGTTTGAAGACACCCTGAGGAATGCAGTACAGGATACTGAACTTTTTGTCTATAAGTTCATGGCCATAGCAAAAGTTTTTGGGATAGTGGACCGGGATGCAGTAGTATCTAAGTCAATGTCGAGGAGATTGCTAAGGCTGTTCAAGGATTCGCCACCTTATGCTGAAACGTTAAGGGAATTGATGAAAAATTATTTTGACATAGATAGTGTAAAGGAGTTCTTGCATGATTTAAATTCAGGCAGGGTAAGGCTGGTGCGGGTGGACCTTGACAGGATGTCTCCATTGACATCGACCATACTTAATTCCGCGTATTATACTAAGGAGCTCATAGTACCCCTTACACCAAGCAATGAATTGCTCAATTCGTTTGTAGAATTCATGATGTCAAAGGAGATAAAATTAGTGTGCACGTATTGTGGGTTTAGATTCACCAGAAGCATAAAGGCACTTGAAGCAGATAGACAGGTTTTGTGCCCGGGATGTGGAAGTCCGATGATAGCAATAGAAAAGGCAGGATATGAAAGGATAATAAAGAAAAGGGCGAAAGGCACAAAGCTCAGCCCCAATGAAAAGATAGAACTGAGTAAGATACTTAAGGAGGCCAATATGATAAAATCATACGGACAGCGAGGTATAATAGCCCTTTCGACGTATGGTATTGGGCCAAAATCTGCAGCAAGGGCCCTCATGATGCTTAAACCAGATAATAGGCTTTTCTATATGGACATCATAGAAAGCCAAAAACAGTTTATAAAAAATAAAAAATATTGGAGATTGTAGTGGTATTATGTTAAACTTGATAGGTGTTGGACTTTACAACGGCGACATATCTATCAGGGCGGTTGATGCGGCGGCGGCAAGCGACTTCGTATTTGCAGATGCATATACCAGTTTTATGGATGGCGACAGGATCGCGTACCTGTCCGCAACATTGCATAAGGAGATAAAGATTTTGAGCAGGCAGGATATGGAGGAAGGGTCGGCAAAGCTGATTGGCCTTTCAAGGAAGAGTGATGTTTCAATACTTTTTGGCGGAGACCCGCTTATTGCCACGACGCATAAGATTTTATTTTCCCAGGCAAAAAAAGCCTGCGTCGATATCCACATTTTTCACTCCGCTTCAGTATTTTCTGCTGCAATAGGCGAGTCTGGTCTGGATTTCTATCGCTTCGGAGGCGTTTGCACCATACCGCATTGGTATGATAATTATAAGCCAGTATCCTTTTACGAGACAATCGCGAGGAATTTGAAGAATGAATTGCACAGCCTAGTGCTCTTAGATTATGACCAAAAATCAAACAGTTCAATAAGCATAAGAGAGGCGATGCATGTTCTTGATATGGCCGAAGCACATTATAGGCAGGGAGTGGCAAACAAGAACAAATATATCTTTATAATATCAGATATATCAATGAAGAGCCAGAAAATAATATTTACAACGTTGGAAAAGGCTGCGATGCTTGATTTCAAACCCAACGTATCTACAATTATAATACCTGCAAAAATGTCAGATATAGAAAATGAAGTTGCGAATTTATTTACAGAACGATGAACATCATGACCTTAATAATAATTTATGACCGCAAGAGCCGATCGCTTTTTGTGAAGGATCAGTCTACCATAGACATACTTAGAAATGGAAACTTTGGCGCCTACAAAGACGGGATTCTGACGCTTTCAAAAGAGGAGGCTTTATACCTGATTGATGTGAGAAAGGCAATATGTAACAGCCATGATGAGGGCATTGCGATGTCATTCAACGACATAGCCAGCGAGTTCATGAAAAGCAGGAAATTGATGGCCAGATATTTTACATTTAAGGACTGGAGAGACCGGGGATTGGTAATAAAACCATTCAATGAAAAGGAACCTTCAAGTGGAAAAAGCCCATTTAAAAAATATCCCGCAGGTGGAACTAAACTGGAGAAAATTGCCATTGATGGCACTTTTTTTGAGGAGGATATGACAACCATAGTTGATGACCCCGAGAGAGGCATGAAGATTTATATGGATAATTGGTTCGGCCAGTATGGCACATATAAAGCCAGCGATAGGGGCACTTTGAATAAATTAGATGTGTATGAAACGCTTTTCTTGATTGACGAAGGCATATTGAAAGTAAAGAACATGACAAGGAAGGGCATAATGGACACTGCAATAAAGCGCAGGTCGGATGCAGGGAAACTGTATGATGTTTACAAGGACTGGAGGAATAAAGGCTACGTAGTTAAAACTGGATTCAAGTTTGGTACACATTTTAGGATATATTTCCCCGGGGCGCGCCCAATAAAAAGCGATGTCAATTGGGTGCATTCGAAGCATGTGCTTCACGTATTTCCAAGAGATGTCAAACTTTTAATATCCGAATGGGCCAGGGCCATAAGGGTAGCGCATTCGGTTAGAAAAACGTTCATATTGGCCATACCTGGAAAGAGCAGGAAGAAAAAAATTGGTATAGATTTCGTATTATACCATAGAAACGGAGGTGCGATAGAGGTGCCGGACAGCAATCATGCAAGATACGGCATGCTTTCCTTAAGTGAAAACGAATATATAGGGGGAAGTGAGCTTTCTGCAGTAATAAACGAGGCAAAATCGCAAGGACTTGAGCTTGTTCTTGCAATAGCAGATAGGGAAACGTCAGTTACATATTATAAGATAAGACGGGTAGATTTGCCGCGAAGCGAATATGAATATTATGAGATTGACTGGATGCAGCCATAATTTTCTATGCCGATAAATACATACAAAAAAGATAAATAGGTTAATTTGTAAATAAATATGTGGCCTTATTTATAAAAAAGGCAACGTTATTGCCGTTATATGCAAATTTGGGGGTTGCCGTACTGCATAAATCTAAACCCACAGATAATAAGCAAACATTAGAGCTGTTAAATGGCAATGAAGAACTTGTCGATATGCCCATCGCATCTGGTATAAAAATGCTGGAAGTTGTAAATAAATTTTTTACTTCAGACGTGAAGATCCAAGGTTCCTTTTTTAATGTTAAGATAATTGAGGGTAATATAAGTTTGGGCGCTTTCAAAGGCGTCAATCCTGAAGGCATGTGGAAATGCACGGCAAACATGTTTCCTGATTCCCACTACGACCTTGTGGAACGGTCAATACATTATTTGCGACAAAATATTGATGTGGTGGGCTTATTGAGGGATTTTAAGACAGATTATAATTTAGACCATTTTGCAGTTACGTTATTAGGCAATCCCGTTCTAAAGGAACATTCTTGATTTTACGCGGGTCCAGGGGGAATTTCATGCAGGTTATGCATTTTGAACCCCCGACCTACTGGTTAAGAGCCAGCCGCTCTGACCAAACTGAGCTATGGACCCCGCAGAGATATTATTAGTAATACATTATAAAACCTTTTTGATTGCAGTGCTGATTTTCCCCCTGAATCTTGGGATGCACGCAACCATAAGTATGCGCCGGTTGTTTAGTATCTTGCCCAGGGTATTGAACAATTCTGATTTTTCGCTAAGCATGCCTATATATTTCCCTTTATTATCAATCAGTGGTGTGTCGTCGTTGCCGCCCTTGAAGTTTATAACGCTTATTATGTAGTCGTTATGGTTTACCCCTTTGCTTTCTATTGCGTCACGCACCTCCTGTATCTTTATCTGTTTTTTGCCGATTTCCCCATAATAAGTACGCTTGAATAGATTTCTTGAAAGCACCATTTCAATAATATGTTTAGAGGCATTTGACTTGAGAAGTTCAAGTATCGTTTTATCGTCAGTAAAAGACACCAATTCTTTTGGCATTATGCTTCCTTCATCTATCGCATTTTCTAATGCCATGATATACATTTCTCCTGCGATTAACGCAGCGTGGTGTAGATACACTGATGAGAACATGTAGTATCTTGCTATCAGCATAGATTCTGCACCCCCTATGCCGTTTTCATATATTGCAACATTGCCACCCCTGAAGAAAGCGAGTTTGTTCATCAATCTTATGTAATCGATTACTCCGTATGCAACGCCAGTATGGTATGCATCACGCATAAGGTAATCTATCCTATCAGAGCCTAAGGGCCCGGTTATCAGTTTACCTTTTCCTTTGCCTTTAAAATAACTTAAAATTTTTTTTAGCGAGAGTGTTGATTCGCTTATTACATCGCGAATGCTGCTTTGCGATATTAGGTCTGCGCCCATCTCTTCATGGGTCTTGTGCAGATATTTAGTAGCTATTTCTTCGGATTGGTGCGAAAACGGCGTATGGCCTATATCGTGCATCAGTCCTGCAATTGACAGTTCGGGATCATCTACGTGAAATATCTTTGAGGCCATATCGGATGTTACTTTCATTGTTCCAAGTGAGTGCTCGAATCTCGAATGGTTCGCTGCAGGATATACTAAATAGTCAAATCCGAGCTGCTTTATGTATCTTAACCTTTGCATCCACTCGTTGTCGATTAAACATTGTGCCGTATCGTTGATGTTCATATCACCAAATATTGGATCTCTTATGTACATGGCAGGCATTCATATCACAGATAATGCGGCGATTAACGCTATTATTGTATCAATAGAAAGACAGTATATGCATACCTTGCCCAATAGGAATTGGGCTGTAATAGAGTATGCTATGCCCCCCAATCCCAGCATAACCCATATTGGCGTGAAGGACACGATATTTTTATTTTTTGACTGAAACAGTAGCAGCATTACTATAAACCATGCAGATGCCAGCAACGCAAGGGGTATGCCGAATAATGTAGAATATACGCTTTGCAGCACGAACGCGCAGTTTATTACACCAGTATTTGGGCAATAAAGAAGGGCCGGCTGAAAATGGACAAGCAGCGTGTACAAGGCTATTCCAAGACCCAGTACCAAAATGGCAGTCACATATAATTTTTTAACATTCTTTAGCATGATATATATTTGCTTGGTAAAGAATTTATGGCTATTCCAGTCATATGATGGCTTCTATGGCATTGGCACGCTTATTGTTGCTTTTTAGTTTGCCGCCTATCTTTATCTTGCATCCGCAATATCTGCATTTTTTATCCTTTGTGATATGCATTTGAGATACATAGAATCCGTTGCGTTTTATAACTTTTTTGCCACAATTGGGGCAATATGTGTCATCGTGTTCGTTGCCAGGCACATTCCCTATATATACGTACCTCAAGCCATTTTTTACTGCAATGCCATAATGCTTCTTCAACGTAGTAATAGGAGTTATCGGATAATCAAGCATTTTATAATCAGGATAAAAACGGGTAAAATGGATTGGTATATCTTTTGATATTCCAGCAAGCCAGCTGGTCAGTTTATCGCATGCGTCCGGGGAGTCCCCAACATTAGGCACTATCAAATCAGTTATTTCTACATGGAAACCTGATTTTACAAGGTATTCTACGGACTCTTTTACTGGATCGTTTGATACTACGGCCTCAAACCTATTAGAAAAAATCCTTTCGCCGTTTCCTTTAAAATCTACGACTACGGCGTCTATTGCGCCAGACATCAAGTCTATGGCTTCTTTAGTCATATACCCATTGCTGACGAAAAGAGTGAATAGCCCTTTCTTGTGTGCTTGCTTGGCCACGTCTAGCGCATATTCGATGAATATTGTCGGTTCGTTGTATGTGAACGCTATGCCATGTGCACCTTTTGAGACCGCCAGGTTTATTAATTCATCCGGCATTATTTCTATGCCGGATATCTCATGTTCCTTTGATATGTTGTGGTTTTGGCAGAATGGGCACCCAAAATTGCATGACGAGGTCCCTACCCCAAGCACATATGCGCCGGGATTGAAATTGTAGAATGGCTTCTTTTCTATGGGATCCAATTGTAGTGCAGAAACCATCGCGTATGACAATAGATGGAGGCCGCCGCCGATATTTTTGCGCACAAAGCAAAAACCATTTGATCCTTCGGGGATTACGCACTTCCTTGAACATGCTATGCATCGCACTTTTTTGCTTTCAAGGGATTCGTATAACACCGCCTTCTTTAGCATACAATGAATTATGCTATCAAGATATTTATCATTTTTCACGTTGGATGCTGAAGCAAAACCTTACCAAAAGGGCTTTAAATATGAAATCATAATATGTATTAAAGGCGATTTGCTGTTTATAAGCTGGTAGAATGGGCGATGATAATTATAGTGCAAAGGACATAGTTGTGCTTTCAGGGCCTTTGGGCATACGCAAAAGGCCTGCCATGTACATTGGCTCTACTGGAAGCAGCGGGTTTTTGCACCTGCTTAACGAGATAATAGATAATGCAGTAGATGAAGCGCTTGCAGGATATTGTAATAATATAATTATAACCCTTTCAAGGGAAGATGGCATAGATGTAGGTGAAGTAAGCGACAATGGAAGAGGCATACCCGTAGATGCTATGCAGAAAGAGGGTAAATCAGCATTGGAAGTCATAATGACTTCGCTCCATTCTGGCGCAAAATTCAACAATAAAATTTATAAGATTTCTGGGGGGCTTCACGGGGTCGGCATGACGGTAGTAAATGCGCTTTCCGAGCACACCTTCGTTACTGTGAAAAAGGATGGCAAGGTGTACGAACAGAAATTCAGCAGAGGCGTGCCGATTTCATCGTTAGAGATAATCGGCAATACCACAGATACCGGCACCACTGTGAAATTCAAGCCCGATTCTGAGATATTTTCCGCAAATGCGTTTGATACGGTAATACTCGTTGAAAGACTGCGCGACCTTTCTTTCATGAATCCTGGTTTAAAAATAACACTTGTGGATGAAAGGGACGAAACGAAAACGGAAAAGGTGTTTTATTCAACAAATGGTATGGTAGACTTCATAGGTTATATAAGGGGCAGCAAGGAACCATTGTCAAAGCCCATAATCCTGTCCAAGGATGTAGACTCGATAAAGGTGGATGTGGCGCTGCAATACGTGAATACATACAGCGAGGAACTCATATCTTTTGTGAACAAGATAAAAACACTAGAGGGAGGCACCCACGTCTCAGGATTCAGGGGTGCGCTGACCCGTGCCATAACTACGTACCTGCAGAAAAACGTAAAGAAGCAGGTAGGCGTCAGCATAGAAGGAGAGGATACGCGCGAAGGGCTTATTGGCATAGTGTCAGTTATGATGCAAAACCCTGAATTTGAGGGGCAGACGAAGGAGAAACTCGGCAACACGACGATAAAATCTATAGTTGAGAATGTAGTCTATAGTGAATTGTCATATTATCTTGAGGAAAATCCAGCCGAAGCAGGGAGGATTATTGATAAGGTTGTGAGGGCTGCCGAATCAAGGGAGGCCGCAAGGAGAGCCAGGGAACTTTCCAGAAAAAAGAACATATTCGAGGGTTCAGTGCTTCCGGGGAAGCTTGCAGACTGCACAGAGAACGACCCCCAAAAGGCCGAGATATTTATAGTTGAGGGAGACAGCGCAGCCGGATCAAGCAAGCAGGGCAGGGACAGATTTTATCAGGCCATATTGCCTTTAAGGGGCAAGGTATTAAACGTGGAGAAGGCGTCTGAAGACAGGATATTCAGCAATGCAGAACTGCATACAATGGTAACGTCTTTTGGAACTGGCATTAAGGAATCCTTCGATATAGAGAAATTGAGATACCATAAAATAATATTCTTAACAGATGCAGATGTCGATGGAAGCCACATTAAAACATTGCTTTTAACATTTTTCTACAGGTACCTTAAACCCCTGATAGAAAAGGGTTATGTATATGCTGCACAGCCCCCACTGTATAAGATAGCACACGGAAAGGAGGTAAAATACGCTTATTCAGATGCTGAATTGAACAAAATAATGGAGGGTTATGGAGGCAAGGCGAATGTGAATAGGTATAAGGGTTTGGGTGAAATGAACCCCGATCAGCTGTGGGAAACCACGATGAACCCATCTAGCAGAGTATTGAAGAGGATAACTATAAAGGATGCACAGTTGGCCGATTCCATATTTAGCATATTGATGGGCATAAATGTAGATGAAAGGAGAAAATTTTTGGAGGAGCATTCCACAGAGGTTTCTTTCTTGGACGTGTGATGGCAGATGGACAATGTAATTGACGTATCCATAGAGAACGAAATGCAGTCTAGCTACATAGACTATGCGATGAGTGTAATCGTAGGCAGAGCTCTGCCAGATGCGAGGGACGGACTGAAACCTGCGCAGCGAAGGATACTTTATGCAATGTACAAGCTTAACAATGTACATGACCAACCTACGAAGAAAAGCGCTAGGATAGTTGGGGAGGTAATAGGCAAGTATCACCCGCATGGAGATATGGCGGCGTACGAAACACTGGTTAGAATGGCGCAGGATTTTTCAATGAACCATATGCTCGTAGAAGGACAGGGCAATATGGGATCCATTGACGGAGACCCGCCGGCAGCACAGCGTTATACGGAAGTAAGGCTTAGGGCAATTGCTGAAGAAATGCTGGTAGATATAGAAAAGAAGGCTGTGCCTTTCGTGCCAAATTTTGATAACACGGAAGAGGAGCCGGTTGTGCTCCCGTCAAAAATCCCGAACGCGATAATAAACGGCTCTTCGGGCATAGCCGTTGGAGTGGCTACAAACATTGTGCCGCATAATTTGGTTGAGGTTTGCAACGCCGTAATCGCATATATCGATAATAGGGAGATAACCAGCGAGGAACTTTTGGCATTCATAAAGGGGCCTGATTTCCCTACCGGCGGCATAGTATTCCATGATAGCAATTTGGTAAGGTCTTACCTTACCGGCAGGGGGTCGGTGATGATACGGGCGAGAAGCCATATAGAAGACATTGAAGGACATAAAGGCAAGCGCATAGTCATAACCGAAATACCTTATACCGTAAACAAGGCCACGCTCATAGAAAAAATAGCAACATTGGTGAAGGACAAGGCACTTGCGGGCATAAGCGCGCTTAGGGACGAGAGTGACAAACGAGGGATAAGGATAATTATAGAGCTTAAGGGGGATACAAATCCAGAATATATATTGAATCTGCTTTACAAGCATACGCAGCTGCAGAACTCGCTCCCCGTAATGAACATCGCAGTCATAGGGAATAGGCTGCTTACGCTTAACATTAAAAATTTTATAAAGATATTCGTAGAGCACAGGTTCAGCGTTATAAAGAGCCGTACGGAATACGACCTGCGGGTAGCATCAGACAGGCTTCACATTGTAGACGGGCTGCTAACAGCAATAAACGATATTGATAGCGTTGTGGCAATCATAAAGAAAAGCAGCGACACTAAGGATGCCAGGGCCGCGCTTATGGCTAAATACGAATTCTCAGAGAAGCAAGCCAGCGCAATACTGGAAATGAGGCTTAGCAGACTTACAAGCCTTGAGAGCAATACCCTGCGCAACGAAATGAATTCTTTAAAGCAAAGCATAGAATACTTCAGGAAGATACTTTCAGACAACAACGAGATTTACAAAATAATAAAAGAGGAGACCAAGGACGTAAGTGATAGGTTCGGGAGGGAGAGGCGGTCTACAATTGAGAGCAACATAGATATGCAGGATATAGAAAGCGAAGACCTCATAAAGGATGAGGAAAGCGTGATAATACTCACAAATACCGGATACCTTAAGAGGCTGCCAGCGGACATATACAAAAGCCAGCAGCGCGGAGGCAAGGGAGTAATAACCATAGACCTTAAGGAGGGCGATTTTGTAAAACAGGTAGCTACCTGCATGTCTAAGGATTATCTCCTGATGGTATCCAATAAAGGCAGGGCATATTGGTTGAAGGGCTACATGATACCTACAGGAAATAGGTATGGCATGGGCAAAGCCGCTGTCAATCTCGTAAAGCTCGAAGAGAACGAGGAGATAGAAGCAGTAATAAACACGCGGGTGTTTGAAGACTCCTTCTTGAATTTTGTAACTAAGAGGGGAAGGATCAAAAGGGTGCGCGCAAAATTGTTCTCCCGCCCTCGCTCCAGCGGCATAAAAGCAATACCCACATACAGCAATGACATGCTGGCGGATGTCTGCTTATCTGGCGGTTCGGACGAGTTGTTCATAGCTTCGCATTTGGGGAAGGGCACAAGGTTTAAAGAAACAGACATACGTCCTATGGGGAGGAATGCATATGGCGTCAGGGGCATCAGGCTCAACGATGACGACTATGTAATAAATGTGGTTTCGGCATCTAAGGATTCCAACATAGTATCGGTAACGGAAAAGGGCTTCGGCAAAGCTACGGAGATAATGAAATACAGGCTTCAGAAGCGCGGAGGCAAGGGAGTAATAAATATAAAATGCACCGAAAAAACCGGCGGCGTTGTAAGGGTCCTTGCAGCTGAGAAGGATAAAAGCATATTGATAGTGAATTCCAAGGGCTTATCAATACAGTTCGCGATTGCAGCCATAAGAGTAACGGGGAGAAACGCTAGCGGAGTTAGGCTGATGCGCTTCGAACCTCCGATTAAAGTAGTTGACGCCCAGATAGTATAATCAATTTAGGATAGGGCATTTGCTTTTTCAGTGCCCTTATTAATTTTTATTGTTTAAATATATTTGGGTGGGATGTTGATATCAGTAGTTGTCGTAGGCAATTGCAACTATAACAGCCAGGTAGACCTTATGCTCTCAGCTAGGGCTTTGGGTGCATCAAGCATAACATTCGCCGCACAGCTGGATAATAAACGGATCGTGAGCTTCAATAAGAAAGTAATCAAGAGGTGGGGAGGCGAGTTCAAGGTAGAATTTTCAAGGACCATCGCCGATGCGTTCAAGGATAGGAGAAATTATAAAGTGGTGTATCTTACGCAGTTTGGAGAACCACTCGGCAAGATTGCACATACCTTAAAGGCTTACAGGAATCTTTTAATTGTAGTGTCATCAAAGGAATCAATAAAAAGCATTATGGATAGGTCAGATTTTATGGTCAGCGTGTCAAGGCAACCCAACAGCGCCACGGCAGCGCTTTCGGTATTCTTGCACGTATTTTTTGAGGGTAGAGAGCTTGCAGTGCATTTCAAGAACCACGAACAGGGATAGATAAGACACCTTTTGTTTGCATTCAGTCCTTTATGCCGCTGGTCGTTATCTTGATTATGCATTCGCCATCTGGCATGTTTGGCGAATCCACGAGCCTTACAATCCTTTTGTCTTCCTTGCTCTTCCTTATATAAAGCCTAGTAGTTGCAGCATGTGCCAATACGTTTCCACCTATTGGCGTGGTCGGATCTCCAAATAAAATGCCTGGATTGTCCATTACTTGATTTGTAATATAGACCGCAACGCCGAATTTGTCAGCCAGAATCTGTAGTTTATGTATATGTGAATTTAATTTCTGCTGGCGTTCCCCTAGTGCACCCCTTCCTATAAATTCAGACCTGAAAAGCGAGGTTATTGAATCAACTATTATGAGTTTTATGTTCTTTTCAAGTATTAGGCTGTCTGCTCTTTCCACAGTAAGGACCTGCTTTTCGGTTGTAGTTGCTCTCACCACCATGATGTTTCCGAGTGTTGCATCCGAATCCAATCCTGCTGCAGTTGCCATCGACACTATTCGCTCTGGCCTGAAAGTCCCTTCAGTATCTATGAAAAGCACGCCCCCTTCAAGGCCGCCTTTATTTTTAGGCAGCTGGGCATTAACAGCGAGCTGAAACCCTATTTGCGATTTGCCGCTTGCAAATTTGCCGTATACTTCTGTTATGGCGTTTGTCTCTACCCCTCCGCCTATAAGCTCGTCAAGATCCTTTGATCCGGTGGTTATCTTGCCTAAAACTCTCCTCTTTTCAGATACCGCGCTCCCTGTTTCATACTCTATGGTTGTCGCTTCTCTCGATGCGTTTATGGCTTTCTTTGCGCTTTCTACGCTTATGCCAGACACCTCGGAAAGCTCGTGCGGAGACATTGTTGCTATTTTATCAAGCGTGTCTATGCCTGCGGCGCGGAGCTTTTCTGCAGTTGTGGGGCCTATGCCTGGAAGGTCTTCTATTTCCTTTACGCTCTTTTCTTTAGCCATTGAAAAATCATCTTATAGTTATTATATGCAAATAACAATAAATAGGTTCACTTGGTATATGTAAGAGAATGATTTACCAAAGAATAAGGCCAGCGTCAAAGACGCTGGCAAGGCGACCAGTTCTTCACGACTTTCCTACAGTAGAGAACTCGTAATTTACTATGAATGTATAGGTTTAAAAGCCTTTCTAAATACCGGAACTTTCCATATTTTTGGATGACACAATGACTTTTTTGACTCTTGATTCGAGAGCAACCTTGGTTTCTTTAGCGTTAGGCATCTTGCTCATACTCCTTGGAGGCAGGCTTGGCGCGTTCTTCTTCATAGTGATGCTTTATTTCTTGGTAATATCTGCAATAGTGACCTGGATTGGCACGCCGTATAAGAAGAAAAGGCAACTGTACGAAAAAAGCAGAGGCATGAAAAACGTTGTTGCAAATAGCACAATTCCTTTAGTCATGGCCATTGCATTCTTTGTTTCAACTATGTTTTTTGCAGGGCTTGAGCAATTGATAGTCTTCGGGTTCATTGGAAGCGTGGCTGCGGTAGCTGCAGACAAGTTCAGCAGCGAGCTCGGTGTGTTAGATGGCGACCCTATAATGATTTTCACGTTTAAAAAAGTCAGAAAGGGGGTTTCCGGAGGTGTTACGTGGTTTGGCCTGCTTATGGGAATTTTTGGGGCTTTTATGATATCATTGAGCGCTGCATTGCTTGTGGGAGGGTTTTTCGCGCCTGGATTATGGTACCTGGTAATAGGCATAGTATTGTCCGGGTTTATCGGCACTGTTGCAGATTCAGTAGCTGGATATTTCGAAACCAATGGAATAGGCAACAAATTCACATCTAATGCAATAGCAAGCATTGCTGGGGCGCTTGCGGCGATGGCAATATTTGCAATTTTAATAACGTGAGCGGGAAATCCCACACCATTCATGGGCGGGATGAGAGCGAACTGCAGAACGAGAAGGTATAAAAGTAATTCATCCACGACTTGAAAGTCGTGGCATTCTTGCCCTACGGGTGATTTTCTGGATAAATATGGTACAAAAGACCCGAACCTGCGTCGGTAAACCGTATTTGGCGAACTGGTCTACGCATCAGGACTAGAGGTAGGAATCACATTTGGCGAAGTTAGGTAATTGAAATCAGAGGCGCGCTCATCTGGATTTCGCCTCTTTTGCTTTGATTTTCTTGTATAATATATAAATTTTAATGGCTTCGCCAACCAGCAACCCCGTAGTCGCACCCAATAACAGATCGATAGATATCGATGCAATAGCATACATAGGAAGGTATGCGGCAATCAGATATCTTAGTACTACGGCAATACCCCAGAATAGCGTGATGCTGCGCGATTTTTTATAGTGGAGTTTGCCGCTTATATATGATATCTCTATGCCTATCGATAGCGAAATAGCGGCATACGCGCCCGCGAGCGCTAAAAGTATGATTGATATTATTTCATATCCGGGCAAGCCAACCGATACCGCAGCTGCAATGGCCACATATATCGCAGGTCTGAGGAAGACCCGGCGTAATGAGAATTTGTTCATTGTTGATGTCATGCCTGCGCGCCTAGCCACCATCAGAACTATTATCATTAGGAATATGGCGGCATATAGATTTGAATTCGCAGTTACGGTTTGAAGCATTTACTGGCCCGGTTTAATTGCAAGTCTGGGACAAAAGTCGTTAATCCACTTTTCGGTTAGTCACAATTAGATAGACCCCTTTTCCTATATATTCCTTTGGGCAATCTACTTTTGCACCGGTTCCAAAAGGGGCGTCTTGCCTGGGATTTTTAAGGAACAAAATTGTCTGGATAAAAAGAGCCGCAGTATGCGCCCATTCCTGCCTTATTGCTTATTTTCTAAAATGCAGGTACATTGCGCGCGCTGATGAAGAAACCGGAAATTCCAAACTATGCGGTATAAAATTCAACCCCCTAATACCGTGCGTCGTGAATAAAACAACGGCGTATTATTACCCCACACCATTTAGCTTTGCAGAAAAAGGAGCCAATGTATTAACAATTGAATCAAGGTCCTGCACGTTGGCGCCGAACGTCAAGGAAAAGTGCTTTCTTAAGATTCTTATCTTCTCTCGGATGGGACATTTCAATGGCTTATATATAACCCCGTCCTTTGATTGCGAAGAACCAATTTCTGGATGAAAGACCCTATCTGTCCGTTCTTTTACCCAGATATACCAGCTTAGTTTTCAAAGGCTTAGTCTGATCCAGTTCAGGAATATTGCATTTGCATCCCCACTTGCAATTCAAAGTAATTACATGTCCAGCAGGCCAGTGTGGGAAACCCAAGAGTTTACTTCGTGAGATGTGATGCAACCATTTGGAATTGAAATTAACCACTGAATGTCCACAATTCTTACAGACATTAAATTCCAAACGATTCATATTCAAAAACCTCCTTTGTTTTGATTGCGCCAGTCGGGATTTGAACCCGAGCGTTCAGCTTTTTCCTAGATATGGGAAGCTGATATCCTACCAGGCTAGATTACTGGCGCAGTTGCATTACCTTATATATGAAGTCGTCCTATTGTCTCCGCCGGTGTTTCCTGGGCCTAGCTGGGGCATGGGTATGCTGGTGGCTATCTGCTGCTCGAGTTCTTTAAGGGTCTGTGCGGTCTTCTCTATCATTTTGTCCAGATTTTTTGTGTCTATCTTTAGGCCAAGTTCTCTTGCAAGCATCTCTAGCACTGCTTTAGCTGCCCTGTGATCAATATCTATGAATGTGGTCTCCCCCATCAAGCATATGCCCTCCATACCGTTCATCTTAGCAAACGCTATTATAAGACCAGCCGACCCGAGTATAGTGCCTTTTGATTCTCCGAATACTATGCCCTTATTGCGGAATTTATTTACCACTGAAATGTTTGTTGCATTGCCGAATACTCTCGGATTCTGCGCCACGCTTCCGGATATATTATATCCACCTAATGTGTATATGAAACCGCCTTTCAGTTGGTTCTTGAAGAAATCCACTATCATCCTGTTGACCTCATATTGTCCCTCAGATGTCATCGCCTGCACATCCCCACTAAGCAATACTATGTCGGGGGTCTTTTTGCCCTTGGATTTAATTACATAAAACCTGTTGTTTACGAGGCGTATGCCGCCGTTCTTTAGCATCGCAACTTGATGTGGGAAATGGCTTGAATACAGCGTAGCAATCTTCTCTGCTTTGAATTCTTTTTTAAGGTGTTCCACAACTATCTTTCCTACGCTGCCTATGCCTGGCAGCCCGACAACAAGCATAGGATTTTTAAGTTTGGGAAGCGTTCCGTTAAGTTTTATGTAGGTGTCATCCATTCGATCATCCATATATTGCATCCATTACATTTTCTTTCTCTTTTTTCAGCTTCTCCTTTTCGATCTTAAAAACGATGCCTTTGGTGCTTTCTATAAGGGACACCGCATCTTTGATCTTATTTTCTGCCTCGTTATAATCTTGGCCGTTAGATGCCATCCGGTATTTAGGCGAGCTTATATATGATATATTAACGCCTTTCTTCTCTGCCTTTTTCAAAAGGTCGTTTATTGATGTTATTCCTGATTTTGTATTGAATGTGTATAATGTGGCTATGTATGATACATTGTGCTGCTTCTTCTTTTTGTTTACTATTATCAATGATGCTATGGCATCCTTCAGTTTTTTAGGTATCTCTAGTTTTTTGTATTCCTCAGTGTCATTTGCAGCATTGAAGAAAAGATTTGTGTAATTCTGGAATGCGTTCAAAACGTATTGTATTATCATGTCCTTGCTTTGCTGGCTTTCTTTGCTCATCTTAAGCGCCTGCATGAAAAGCCCGTTAAGCCTTTTCTCCAGGTTGTATTCGCTTATTTTTGTCTTTGATTCCTTTGCTGTGACTTTTTTTAATGATATGTCTATGGTATCCTTGTCCATATCTACGTATATTACCTTGCATACTACTTTTTGTCCCTGGTGGAGAAATTCCCTTATGTTCTTTATCCATCCAGATGATACCTCCTTTAATGGCAGAAAGACCTCTGTGCCGCCATATTCTGGCAGTTTGCAGTATGCACCATACCTAGTTATCTTAGATACCTCAGCTATTACTAATGAATTCTGTTTTGGAAATATTTTGTTTGACATGCGGTTATCACTTTTATTTCAGGTCACATGCCGAATTCCAGTTTTTTCTTTGTTCTGGACCCGAGGACCCTTTCCACCTTGTATTTGCAGTCCTTGCATTCAAGTAATACCTTTTGCCTTTTCGATACTTTTACTACTGTGGCTTGCCCTTTTACCTTGCCTATGTATCCCTTAAGCTTTCTTGCGCGCCTGCGTTTTCCTACATTAAGCCCGCTTTCCGGCTTCTTTGAGTATAATATGACCTTGTGGCTCGTATTCTTGCCGCATTTTGGGCAGAACGTCTTTATTTCTCTAGGTACTTTCATTTTATCACATTTAGATGTTTTATGATTTAAGCTTGCTCACATAGTGTGTTCTCAATTAAAAATTTTGCATCGTTAGCATTCTCTATCTCTAAAACAGAGCCTTTTTGCACGGGCCCTATCTTGCCTCCCGAAGGAAGAAATACTTCAGGTATTTCTATTATCGCCCGCAATGCAATGGCTCCGCTTTCCGCAGGCCTTCCAGATATATCTACTTTGTTTTCTTTTGTAACATTTATAAGTTTAATGTAAAAATCCTGCTCTGATTTTGGTATGGGCGATGGAAGCGGTTTATTGTATGCCACATATATTATGATTTTCTGCTTCCGCTTTTCATAAAGCTCGTTTGTTATTTTTATTATGTTGTTCTTTATAATTGATGCTTCCTCGTCGTTCGGGTTTTTGGATTCGAGCGATTCTATATCCTTTTTTATCTCGTCATAAAAACTCTTAGGTATAGTTTGGAGTTCGTTCGAGTATTTTTCTTTTTGATATACTTGCCATAGCAGGTCATAAGAAATACGTTCAGTTATGCCATCACCCCTGTGTTCCGGTAATATTTGCGGTGTTTTAAACTTTTGCCTGTGTGTAATTATAGATTGCTGTTTTTTTAAACATATATATAATATAATAAAATGTGCGAATAGCGGAATTGTGGGGTGGCCGGTTATAGCGAGGAGTGGATTTGAACCACCGATCTCCGGGTTATGAGCCCGGCGGGCACTCCAGACTACCCTACCTCGCTCTGTTTGCCTTTTCGCTTGATTTGATTTGCTGCATCTATACAGATTTCAAAATCTCTGTGATATCGTCTTTGCTCTTCCTTACCATAAGTTTATTACACGAACATTTAAAATTCGCTTCGTATGCTGCATCAAAAGTAAATATCATCTTACTGTCTTTGTAACATTTATCACATATGAAATAATCATTGCAATCGTCTTTTATCGTGCTTTCGGTGCTTGATACACTCTTCACATAATCAAAAAACTGGTCTACTTTATTGTTGTTTATATACCACGAAAACGAAAGCCATCCGTCTACGTTTTTGGATATGTTATAATTTGTTATTCCATATCCCTGCATGATATTCAGTATCCTTCTCACGCCATTTATCTTCATATCTAACATTTCCGCTATCTGTTCGTCTGTTTTTGGGGTTTCAAGCAGACCAAGCACCTCAGAAGCGCGCTTGCTAACATTCTTATTCAAATACGATATTATGGACTCGTTCTGCATTATTGAATCTATTATCCCTTTGGTCCTTTCGATGGCGGTCTTCTCGGCCAAGGCCTCCTCGATCTTCCTCATTTGTGATTTGGTTTCTTTGGCTTTAAGCCTCTTGCCTGCTTGAATCTTTTTTGCAACGCCTGCCCTGTTATTTATGGCGCGTGCTGGGCGTTTTTTAATAGAAATTGATTTCTTGATTCCTGAAGCACGTGCATGTGCTTTGGGTGCAACCGCCCGTTTGGGAGCAGCGGCATGAGTCGAACGATGTGCAGGCGCTGCCTTTGCATGTTTAATATTTACATTACGCTTTCCGGAAAACTTGCGTTCAGGGTTGTTGATTCGTTTTGACATTTAGATACACCATGAATTTAGAAGCGTAATCTATTTTGTATTTTCTATTATTTAAACCTTCCTATCCTATAATATATAGTAAATTGGTGCAGCCATGCAATGACGCGCGCAGGCAGGCAATATTTTTATATTTTGCTTATCAAAGCGTATAACCTAGCTATGGTTTTCACCACAGTGCAAGTGATAAAATGGGAATGTACAAAAACATAAAGCAAACATTTATAAAAGAATACAAAGACCGTTCTGACATTTATAAAAACAAACTGGCCGAATGGTCAAAGGAACCGCCAGTATCCAGAATAGAAAAACCCACAAACCTTTCAAGGGCGCGAAATCTTGGCTATAAAGCAAAAGAAGGCATAAAGGTTGCAAGAGTTAGGGTTAGGAAAGGCAACAGGAAAAGGGCTACCGTCGGAGGAGGCAGAAAGCCATCAAAGAGCGGAAGATATTTTTCAAGAAGCAAATCCCTGCAGTCTATAGCTGAAGAGCGCGCAGCAAAGAAGTTCACGAACTGCGAGATAATGAACTCATATTTTGTAGGAGAGATAGGCACTGACAGGTTCTACGAAGTAATAATGCTTGACAAGAGCAGCAAATCATTGCAGGCTGACGTCGGATATTCGCGCATATTGAAAAATCAACATCGCGCAGAACGCGGGCTCACAAGCTCGGGGCGGAAGCACAGGGGGATTTAGACGAGCGAATCTTCAAGAAAGTTTAAATACTTTGCAGAGATAAAGATAATAGAATACGGCGACAACATTAAAACCATTGGCGGCATAAAAACGTATGAGCGCAGCAGCATAGCTATAAAAAAAGAAAAGGGCTGCATGAAAATAAGCATAAGTGCGGCTGACGCAACTGCGTTGCGCGCGTCAGTCAATTCTGTCCTGCGCGATGTGCAGACAATAGATGGCGCGACCGCGTTATTCCACAAATCGCAAAAAAAGTAAAAATATATAAATATATGGCGATATCAATTAATACCCTAAAGCAGGTAAATACTGATTTATCTGAAAGTGTGCATTGTTTAATTACAATTTAGTGTTATAAATGGCTAGTTCACAATATTGGCAGAAAAGGCGTGCTCATAAACGCCTGCCCAGGATACGCAGCAGTGCGTCCAAACAGCCACAGGTGGGCATTACAAATCTTGTTACCTATAAAGCAGGAATGACGACATTATCGATGCTGGACGATTCGGAATCCCAAAGGAAGGGCATCGAGGTCATGAAGGCATGCACTGTGCTTGAGGTCCCAAAAACTGAGTTTTACGGGATCAGACTTTATAAGAAAAGCCCGATAACCGGCTACAGTGTCACGCATACCGAGATATACGACAAGCAAATAGCCCAAAAACTTGGCATAAAGAAGCTGGCTCACGATAATGCATATCTAAAGGATGCCGAAAAGGACATTCCGTCATGCTCAGATGTGAGTGCCCTGCTGGTTGCGTTTCCAGAAGGCACAAGCACAGGCCAAAGGCACCCGCAAAGGTTCGAAAGCGCAATATCTGGAAAAACTCTGGAAGAAAAATTCAAGTTTGCAAGCGAGATGCTCGGCAAAGAGTTAAAGCCGGCAAACGCGTTCAAGCCAGGAGAATACATAGATATAAGCTCAATATCCATAGGCAAGGGGTGGGCAGGAGTTATAAAAAGGCATGGCGTTTCAAGGCTGCAGCATAAAGCTACGGGGAAGATAAGGCACGTGGGCACGCTTGGCGCATTTACTCCTGGAAAGGTCCTATATACCGTTCCGCACGCAGGACAGTTGGGATTCAATTACAGGACGGAATATAATAAAAGGCTAATAAAGATAGGCGCACAGGCAGATGCCCAATCAATAAACCCTAAACAAGGTTTCGGGAAATATGGCATGGTAAAGAACGACTATGTCATAATAGAAGGATCGGTTGTAGGCCCAGCTAAAAGGCTGGTAAGAGTAAGGAAATCAATTCGCAATACAAATGCAAGCGGCATAAAGGAGCCGAAAATCCTATATATGAAGCAGTGATATCATGGCTCAAGCAGATGTTTTATCTTTAGAAGGGAAGTCCGATCACCAGATAGAGCTCCCATACATATTCGAGAAGGAGGTAAAGGACTGGCTCATAAGGCGAGCAGTAATAGCTGAGAGTTCACAAAACCTGCAGCCGCAAGGGCATTATCTGCTTGCAGGAATGCAGACTACTGCGGCATATTACGGCGCAATGATGTCGTACAGGACTGGAAGGCACATGGGTAAGGCCATAAGGCCAAGGGAGAAGCTCGGCGGTGGAGTGCAGGGCAAGGTCAAGCGTATACCGTCATCAGTGAAAGGAAAGCGCGCACACCCTCATGTCATAGAAAAAAGGCTTAACGAATATATAGGAAAGAATGAGTATCTCCACGCAATGGAAAGCGCCATCGCTGCAACCGCAAGATTTAACAGCAAGAATGAGAAGATGCCTTTGGTAATGCTTAATGAAATAGAATCCATAAAGAAGACAAAGGAGATGGTCAAGGTGCTTAAAAGCCTAAGCCTCGATGGCATGATAGGCAAGGCGGCGGCAGGCAAAAACAGGAAAGGCATAAGGAGGTCATCAAAGCAGCGCATTTCAAAGCAGTCCGTGTTGCTGATACTTAACGAAGATAAAGGAGCTATAGAAGCGGCAAGGAACATACGCGGAGTAAAGGCATGCACGATAAAGGAGATAAGCGCAAACAAGCTTGCTCCCGGAGGCAACTCGATAAAAGTTGCCATATGGAGTGAGGACGCAGTTAAAAACATAGCATCCATAATATCAAAGGCCGAAATGAAAAAAGCAGCAAAGACAATAAAGGTGTGAAACATGTCAGCATTGATACATCCGATAGCTACAGAAAAATCCATAAGCCTAGTTTCAAAAGAAAACCTGATAGTGTATTCCGTTAGCCTGGGTTCTACAAAACCTGAAATAAAGAAAGAATTCGAGCGCATGTTCAACACAAAAGTGGCAAAAATACGCACGGTCAACATGCCCAACAACGTAAAGAAGGCATTCATAAAACTCGCGCCAGGCGCCAACGCCAGCGACATAGCAATGAAATTGAAATTGGTGTAATTAATGGGAAAGAAATTGAGGCAGCAAAGGAGAGGAAAGGGATCGAACGTCTATTCAAAGCTACCTGGGACATTCGACATCAGCGTAGATTTTCCCAACGGTTCAAAAACCACAACTGCAGAAGTGGTATCATTATTCAATCACACCGGGCATACTGCGCCCCTAATGGAAATATTATATGAGGACTTTTCAAAAGGGCACATGATAGCCCCGGAAGGCATAAAAATAGGCGACAAAATAGCCATAAACAAGCAATCAAGCTACTCATTGGGCAGCGTAGTTCGCTTATCTGAAATACCTGAAGGTATACCGATATATAATATAGAATCCATTCCGGGCGATGGGGGCAAATTGGTAAGGTCTGCAGGCGCTGCAGCTTACATATCTGGCAGAATAGGCGAAAAGGTAAACGTTAAAATGCCGTCAAAATCAAATGTTCTAATGAGCTCTGACTGCAGGGCGCAGCTCGGAGTTGTGGCAGGGGGAGGCAAGAAGGATGCACCCATAGTGACCGCAGGCAAGGCACATTATATGAATCATACTTTAAACAGGCTATGGCCGAGGAACAGGGGCGTAAAGATGAACCCAGTTGACCACCCATTCGGCGGCAAGCAGCACCATAAAGGCAAGAGCAGCATGACGTCTAGGAACGCTCCACCAGGAAGAAAGGTAGGACATATAGCTGCAAGGCGCGTAGGAAGGAAGAAGAAATGAGTAGATGATTAAATGGTAGAAAGAATAGCATTCAAAGGCAAGATGCCAAGCGATATTCCGTCGATGAGCAGCGAAGAGTATCTTTCACTGATAAAGTCAAGGCAGAGGCGCTGGATTAAGCGCAATTCGTTGCAGTACCGGACGCTTATAAAAAAGGTAGAGGAGCGAAGGGCTAAGAACAAGCCAGTAAGGACGCAGACGCGCGAAGCCGTCATACTGCCGAGCTGGATAGGCATGACATTCGAAGTATATAGCGGCAAGGAGTACCAGAAACTCCAGATAGAACCCCAGATGTTGGGCCATAGGCTCGGCGAATTCGTATACACGACGAAACGCGTGCAGCATTCGGCTCCAGGAATAAAAGCAACCCGTGGAAGCAAGTTCCTCTCGCAAAAATAGGTGAATTAATTGAATTACTCTTACAACGGAAGCAACAAAGAAAAAGTGGTCTTCGCAGGGCAGAAAGACATAAACGCAAGTTTCAAGGATCTGACAGAAGTGTGCACATCCATAAGGTACATGAAGGCGGAAAAGGCAGTAGACATGCTGGATTCCATAATATACCTAAACATGCCGATAGAATTCAAGCGATTCAACAAAGGCATGGGCTCTAGGCATGAAATAGGCGGAAAGAAGGGCAGGTATCCAAAGAAATGCGCAGCAATAGTCAAGAAGACATTAATCAATGCAATATCGAATGCAAAGATGAAGGGCAATGATGTCGAAGACATGGTTGTAGTTCATGCTTCGGCGAACAAAACCCAGATACTGATGAGAACGCCATCAAAAGGCGTGCTTTTCTTCAGTGACAGCTATGGGTATGGCACCCTGAGGAGGAGCGACATAGAGTTTTCCAAAGTTGAGATAGGCTTGGCCAATCCTTCCGAGATAAAGTTAAGCGATAAGGCGCAGGCAGCGATAAAAGCCCAGGCGTTCAAGGCAAAAGCAATATCACGCGCAAGCCGGGATGTGGTTAAGCCTAAGAAGGCGGAAAAAGCAAAACCTGCAAAAGGGCACATACATCCAGAAATGGATAAAAGCACGCCCAAGCAAAGCGCAAAGGCCGAACAATCTAACCCTTCCGAAACGCCAGTAAAGGAGGAAAAAGCAAAGGAACGCAAAGAGATAGCAAAGGACGTCCAAAAACCCTCGGCTAAGGCAGCAGAGGGCGAAAAAAAGCATGAGCATAACATTGGAAGCAAACAAGGCGTATGACGATGGCAATAGAAAAAAAGTTCATTGACGATTCTATAATCAAGGCAAACATATCGAAATTCCTAAGCAAAGAACTTTCCCGCGCCGGATTCTCAAGGGTTGAGATACAAAAGACGCCAGTACTGACAAGGATAACTGTGCACGTCCTGAACCCTGGAAAGGTCATAGGCAGGGCAGGTAAGACCATAGATGAGCTTACGGACTCCATAAAAAGGAGGTTCAATGTCAACAATCCGCAGATAAGCGTAGTTGAAATAGACAACAAGATGCTCGAGCCGTTGCTCGTTGCAAAGGATATAGCATTCAAGCTTGAGAGGTCCATAAATGCCAGGAAGATACTTCAAATGACCCTCAAAAGCATAATAGAAAACGGTGCCATAGGCACAGAAATAATAATAAGCGGCAAGCTTGCGGCAAAGGGCGCACGTGCCAAAACAATAAGAAAGAGCGTAGGCTACATGCCGAAAGCCGGCGACGTGATGAACCTAGTAACGGAAGGCGTCGCGACAGCATATCCAAAGTATGGCGCCATAGGCATAAAAGTAAGGATAGTCCCCCCAGGAACGAAATTCCCAGACAGAGAAATGAAAGTGCTTGAGATGCCAAAGTCCATAATGAACAGCTAATAAAAGCCAATAAAACCAAAATTAATATTAAACAGTCGGCACCATTTAATTTACTTTATTAGTGATATGAGCATGGGTTCCATAATACTGATAAGCTTAATAGCTTTCTTCTCGATGTTCATACCTGGCATACTTCTAGCATTTGCACTGCTGAAAAATACCAAGCTCGGGTTCTTCGAGATATCCGTAATAGGGTTTATATTCGGGTTGATAGCTCCAGCCACAATGACGTGGCTTGAAGCCTATCTTGCAAACTACATTCATTTTTTCACATTTTCACTTGCACTTTTTGAGATCAATGCAGTGATATTATCTGTAATAGGTTTCATATTGTGCATCCAACAAGGCGTTTTTACAATAGATTCATTTAAGAGGTTGAAATCCACCATCAGGGTCAGCGAAGCTAAAGCAGAAGCAGCCGAAATATCATCTATGGAAAAGGACTACAAGAAAAGGCTTGAAGAACTCAGGGCAAGGCTGAACAATTTTGAAGACTCAAAAGCAATAATAAAGAAGCATCTCGAAGAAGAAGAAGCCCTCAGGTCAAAACAGTCGTCAGAACTTGAAAAGGTGTCCTTCGATGAAGAAGAGAAGGCTAAACTTAGAAAGCTCCATGCGGAAGAGCTCGAAAGGCTTGCATTGGACCACGAGCAGGAAGAAAAAATACTGCTGAAACGTCTTTCAAGCAATGCAAAAGGCATCTCGAGCCCCAATGCGTATGGATTTTTATCCAAAAACTGGGTATGGCTGTTGCTGCTGTTTATAATGCTGCTCACGTTTGCAACAAGGATGCAGAGCATAGGAATAGCGCCTAAATTCTTCGAGTTTGATCCATACTTCGACATGCTGAGCGCACAATCAATACTGACATTTGGCCACCAGCTGCTATATTCGCCATCTGCATGGCCGACCATACCTACTGGCACCATAATGAGGATACAGCCCATAGTGCCTTATCTGGAAGCTTACTGGTACAGCCTAGCTAATTCCTTAGGGCCGCATCTTTCCACATTCAGCACGTCGCTAATGAGCTATGTTGGCGGCGTATACCCTCCTATAACCGCGGCGCTGCTGGTATTCGTAATATTTATGCTCCTTTACCACGAGTATGATAAATACATAGCCCTCATAGGTGCATCGCTTGTAGCAACAATGCCGGTTATATTCAGCACATTTGTGGCAGGCGAGCAGCTACTTGAACCATGGGGCATATTCACACTGTTCTTCTTCTTTGCGGCATACATGCTTGCAGTGAAGAACATGAAGAGCAAGCGCCTTGCGATATTCGCAGGTATAGCATTCGCATCAACATTCCTCGGCGCACACTATTACACAGTAGATACGGGAGTATTGACGCTTTACATACTGATACAAGGAATAGTGAGCCTTGCTCGCAGGGACCTAAGCAGGGACTTCTATAAAATGAATGCAATAGTGCTTGTTGTCATAGGCATATTTCTAGCTGCGTATCACCCGTACCACGCAACGCTTTCAGGAAGGATACCAAATCTATTGGGCCTTCCGATAACGATAGGGGCGCCCCTATTTGCATTGATACTTATAGCGATAATGGACTACGTTCCAAAAATACTGCATAAAAATCACATCCTATTCAAGCGCCTTGACAGCAAGACATATATTGAATGGATGGTGCTGCTGATAATTATCGTAGGGGTGGTCATGCTGCTTACCCCTATAGGCAAGCCCATAACCGCTTACATAAACCTGAGCAAGAAGTTCACAACGCCATCGTCCCCGCTTTTCATGACTGTCCAGGAGTTCATACCTACTGGGCTGGCATATAATTTTGCCTCTCAGGGCTTTGGAATAATCGGCGCAAGCATTGGCGGGTTGCCTTTGCTGGTATGGGTAATATCTGCGCTTGGAATAATCCTGCTTTTAATCAGCATAATATTCAGGAACAGCAAAACAGGCATATTCTATCTTGCCATAGTAATTCCACTAATGATTGCTGGATTCTCCGAAGTAAAATACATGCCTCATTTTGGCGTGGCTTTCATATTGCTATTCTCCATAATAATCGGCGAAATATTCTATCTTGCGAAAGCCAAATTCAAGCTTCAGAACGAATCAAAGCTAGCTGACGAAGAAAATACTGGCAACACATTCTCTGACGTCTACAAAAACAACAAGCTACTAGTATATGGCGTTTTCGCGATAGCGCTGTTCTTTATATCAACGATACTTGCAGTGATATTCCTCCTGGTCACGATATCGTTCGACAAAGTTCCCGGGCAGAAAACGAAGCTATACGCGCTTACTGCCTTGTTCATCATCGCAATAATTATCAGTACCCTAATGAACCACCATGTGCTTCTTGGCGAATCATCATCATTAACGAGCGCAATTTCAGCGTACTTCACTAATGCTGCGAATCCATTTTCGGCATGCTCAGTTATAGGCAGCCATGGCAACAGCATAGGCGCAGATCTCTACTGCAACGTAGTGCCCAGCTACTGGCTAACCGCTGCGCAATGGATGGCAGCAAATGTCGGCCCATACGCGCCGCGCATATTGGCATGGTGGGATTACGGAGACTGGATAAACTGGTTTGGCCACAGCAACGCTGTAATAAGGGGAGACAATGCCAACGCCCTGGAAGATTATGCAGTGGCAGCCGATTATGTGCTAGGCCCTAAGGACGGTTTCAATTCAAGCGTAATGGCTAACATGATGAACACAAATGAGACCAAATACATAGTGATGGACCAGGGGCTCATACAGAAATGGCAGGCCCTAGATTTCCTTGCATGCGTACATACAAATGCAACATCTGAAGCATACGCCATAGCACAAGGGCGTGCATCAAACCCCCCTGTGCCATATGTGCTTGGAAATTCGCCATGTGAAATAGCACACGACCCGGAATTTGCAGTCATACCTCTGCCGGCGTTGCTTCCACAAAACTCTTCGACGCAGAGCCTGGCATACTACTGCTCAATGTCAAACAGCACCACACAATTTGTAAAAACATATCTGGTGCATGGCAACAGCCTGTCTAACAACACTGTTTGCGTAGACACAACGCCAAGCAGCAATGGCGTATTAAGCATATATAATGCAAACGGAACAAAGCTGAATGCAGTATTGCAATCATCCGAACTACTGGGCGAAGTCGGCATAAGCGGCACCCCGTTCCTCGAGTATCTCATGATATACCTGCCAAACGCCCCGAACAACACGATAACGGATGCGCCTTCCCAATTCTACAATTCATCGTTCTATAAAGGGTTCTTCTTTGGTGCGCTGCCTGGATTCAAGCAGGTATATCCTGCAAATGCAACGGGCATAAACTTCGTGAACGGCACATACCCAATAAGGATCCTTGCGCTGGACAACTTTACTGGAAAGCTGCCTCCTGTGCCCTCGAAACCAAGCTATGTGCACAATAATCTAACGATGCCTTAACGTTTTTATTTGTATTGATGTAAAAGTATTTACCATGGGCTTGTAGCTCAGCCTGGTCAGAGCGGCGGTCTTATAAAAACCTTAAGAAAGCCGTAGGTCGAGAGTTCAAATCTCTCCAGGCCCATGTTTTTATCGAGGTTATAGCCCAATTAATGAGGTTGCCTGCGGTGGAGGCGACTTCGCTTGGAATAAGAGTATACCATGGTGCATTATTTGAGGAAGATTGAGCTGTATTTGTATTTATTCCTGACTGCTGCGGTGTGGATAATCCCAACATTCCTGCAGTATATCCTTGGTTATTCGGGGCAGTTTGCGGCGAAAGCGATAGCCCTGCCGTTCCTGGTGTGGGTAGTGCTGTCGGCATATTACCTTGTGCGGTGGTCGTATCATAAGCTCCAGGTGCATCGCCCTGCCCAGTAAGTTGCGGAAGTGCAAAGCCTCAAAAGAAGTTTTCTATAATTTTATCAGATTTTAAACTCTCTAAAAAGTTCATCTATGTCGTGTTTAACTAATGGGATAAATTGCGGTGCAAAGCCAAAACAGCCAACCACGCATACCCCCAAGTCGGAATAGGTCATTATCGAAGGTTTTGGGATTTTATCCTTTGAACCGCGTGCATCATATGAATCGTCTATCGTATCTTTTAGCTGCACTACGAAGTTAGCTATTAAGTTATAATCATTGGGTTTTAGGTAAACAATAGAAAAATAACCGGACTTGTTATCCAAATTTACCTGAAAACCTATAGATTTGCCGTTTTCAGATTTTTCAACTATTATTTTTGGCCACGATGGAAACATCTCGTTTGCTATATTGTTTTCTATTATGGTGGCCAATGTTCGCACTATGTGGGTTTCATTAGCTCCAAGTTCATTCCTTAAAATGCTTCTAATGGTTAGATCATTCGATGCGCTTCGCATTGATTTATATGTCCTTATAAAATTCGAAAGCTTTGATTCGACGTTTTGCATTGCCAAAAGGGTGTTTTTCACCAAACCAGGAAAATTTTCAATGTCTGATTGCTCTTCTATTGCTTTTATCAGTTTTTGGGCGGCTAAAAATATATCATCCGAATCCATGTTGCCGTAGGCTTTTCTACTCGTCTCTAAGAGTACATTTATTACGGGCTCTGAATTTTCAGCCAAATCGCTCTTAAGCAAGTTTACAATTTTATCTTCGTCTATATACCCATTTTGCATTTCAGATTTTTTTATGCGCAGCTCCCCCCTAATGTAATCTATTGCAAGCTTCTCATCTGTTATAAGCCCAGTTAGCTCCGTAAGCTTTTCCAAGTCCGAATATGACTCACCATGACAGCGACTCATAACTGACAGATCTAACGCCGCTTTCAGTGTCGTTTTATTTTTCACCCTTAGTAGGCTGTATAAAACAATATCTGAAAATTTTGATATCAGTTCCTGCCGTTCCCTATTGATGTCATATCCTGTTAATGCATCTGATGTTTCAAATAAATATTTTTGTTGTTTTCCCATGAAAAACATTTTTTGTTTTTAAACATCTGTGTTGGGCCTGTAATTTATTGTTGTGCCGTCCGTTATACTTGATTTGTCCAATGTGGGCAAAACATGAATTTAACGATGTTATAATAAAATCCAAGCATATAATATTTATAGATTGGCGTATGTGCGTGATAAAAGGGCAAGGCAGTAGCGCAAAAGCCATAATCAAGGCATGCAAAACGATGAAAAGCAGGCAAGCACGCCAAAATCAGTATCGTATGCCTTTACGGATGTAAACTCCACAGAAAAGGTATAAATATTTAATAGACAGTTTTTTATGTAAAAACCAAAAGATAAACGTGATAATATGGTACTTAAAACTAAAACACTAGAAACATCCCAATCAAAGTTTAAAGAAGTCGGCACAACGGGGGTTTTCATACTACAAACATATGAAAATTACAAAGGTTCAATATACGCTCTTCAGCAGAACGGATTAAGACCTCTTACACATCAAGAGGCACTAGTCCTAATAGACCAGAATCAAGAACTAAAAGATCAGTTGAAAGGAAAATGGTTCTATATTGATGGGAATGAATCTTCATTACCCTGCCCATCATCTGGATTCTACACGTTCAATGATAAGGGTGAACTTACCAAAGGAAAAGGAGAAATAGAAAAAACAGTTTATGTTTACAAAGGCCCACAGCCGTTGTCGCTCGTCGTGCATACGGACTACAACATCAGTGACAATGAGAAGCGTTTCGTTATCGATGGTAACCTCCCACCCGAAGATATTGCCCAAATAGTAGTCGGATTACCAAAATTGTAATTATATCGCGATAATGTGGTGCTTCAAGCCATCACAGGGCAACTATTTTATATCTGAACTCCGATAAAGGCAGGGTGCGACTTTGGCCGATGATTGCATATTCTGCAGCCTTTCCAAGTCAAAAGAGGTTTTATATAGGGATGATGTATGCTATGTGGTGCTGGACAAGTATCCCATATCAAAAGGCCACACCCTTGTTGTGACCAACAGGCACTTTGTCGATATAACGGATGCGGATGACGATACGGTGGCCCATATTGCGGTAGTCGCAAAGAAGTTTGCAGTGCTGTCTAGAGAAAGGTTGCATGCCGATGGAGTTAACGTGGGCGCCAACATAGGGAGAGCAGCGGGGCAGGCAATCATGCATGCGCACATACATGTAATACCTAGATACAGGGGGCAAGGCAGAGACTTCAATTATGGCAAAAAAGGGGAAATAAAGCAAGATGAAAAAAAGGAACTAAAATCCATCCTCGTATTGCAATAAGCATAAAATTAATGCGTTTCGAATTATCAGGTAAAGGTGTTTTTCTGGCAGAACTGCCTCAGATTATAGAAACAAAGATGAAAAAACAGGGCTACCACTTCATAGGCAGGCATTCCGCTGTGAAGATATGCGAATATACTGCCAATGGGCTAAGGGGAGAGACGCTTTGCTATAAATATTCTTTTTATGGAATAAAAAGCTGGCAGTGCATTCAAGGCACACCTGCAATAGGGTGCGATATAGCATGCAAATTCTGCTGGAGACTCATACCCGAAGAAATTGGTGTCAGATGGAACGAGCTCAATGCGGTAAGCGAATGGGACGATCCCAAAGCCATAGTAGACGGAATGATAACGGAGCAGAAACGCATAGTAAGCGGATTCAAGGCCACTGCCGATACACCTTTGAAGCTGAAGCGCTGGGAAGAGGCCAACGATCCCAAGCACGTAGCCATAAGCCTAACTGGCGAACCTACCTTCTATCCAAAGCTCAAGGCGCTTATATCTGAATTCCATAAGCGTGGCATAAGCACGTTCCTAGTTACAAACGGTACGCTTCCGGAAGCCATCGAAAAGCTGGACCTTCTGCCTACCCAGATATACATATCGCTGCAGGCACCTGACGAAGAAAGCTATATCAAAATTACACGCCCAAAGATACCAGACACGTGGAAAAGGTTCCTGAAATCACTATCGCTTCTCAAGGGTATAAAAACAAGGACCGTATTGAGGATGACATTGATAAAAGGCCTGAACATGCATAACCCCGAAGGATACGCGGAACTGATAAAGGCAGCACGGCCCAATTATGTAGAGGTCAAGGGTTTCTCATATGTCGGAGGGGCAAGAGGTGAAGATCGCGGGCTAAGCCTTACTAGCATGCCTAATCACGAGGAAATAAAAGCATTCGCGCATAAGCTTTCAGAACTGACAGGATATCTAGAAACCGCGGAGCACAAACCCAGCAGAATAGAACTCCTATCCAGGGATGCAGAATCTGCGAAAGGTAGGATAATAGACTTTTCAAAAATACGCCAATAATTCAGGATTTAGTATCTGCTTTCCCCTGCGCATAAAGCTCTGATGCAAGCTTGAACCTTGATACAGAATGTGCGACAACCCTGCCCTTGCCTTCAAATTTAGCCAGGAAAATGCCCTCGCCAGCGAACATCATGCTGCGTATGTTGTCTACTGAAGTTATTTTGTATTTAAGTGTGTTGTCGAATCCCGCAATATGTCCCGGGTCTATTTCCAATGGCTCGGTCCCGTCAAGCGTGTACTCAACTATGTCCCCAACCACGTGCAGGAATACGCTTCCAGGCCCTACAAACTTCTGCAGTATCAACCCTGCGCCTCCGAAGAACGCAACACCTATGCCTACCGTTTCGATTGTAAACTTTACCTGCTCGGTTGCGGCTATGAATGCATAGTGCTCTGCAGCAAACGATTCTCCCGCGGCTAACTGCACCTCATACGCCTTCCCTGGCAATACCCCGCCTATCGTTACGTTTCCGGACCCCCCCTCTGCTTTGAATTCTGTAAGGAATCCTGTTGCTCCAGTAGCCTTCCTTTCTATCGCCCCCACAATGCCTCCTGCAAGCTTTGGCATCATCTTTATGTTCTTGCTCTTGCTGACGAGCTTTCCTGCATCTGAGAAAATGCCCTCGCCCTCATTAAGCTTTATATTTATTACCTGCATGCTATGTCCGATTATTTGATACTCCATATTATCGGATAATAATCAAAATAAAAAACTAAAAATATACTAGCTGATGAAATGCGCATGTATGCCCGTCCCGCAATTCGCGCATGTGGTTATATAAGCCCTATCGGTTGCAAGTATTCGCACTGTGCAATTCCTCCCGGGGATTAGCACATAGTTGCATTTTTTGCATATGCTGTGCCTGATCATTTTCGGCAGCCTGACCTTATAGTGCATGCTTATCTTGCGCATCAGCTTTACATGCCTTGATGCCAATTTAATATCTACATCATTTGAAAACTCGCTGTGCGCTATGTCATACAGCATGTTTATCCGTTCTGCAGCTATCCTCTTGACCATGCCTTTGTTGCTCTTCGCCATCTATCCACTTTATTTAACGCCCAGTTTTTCTATCAGCTGGTCAAGGCTTTCCTCTATATTGCGCGAATCCCTAATGGTTATTAGATTGCCCGACATTTCAATCTGGCTGTCTGCCGGCACGCCATGGAAAAGCAGTATTAGCCTTTTCAGCTCATCGTTGTTCGCAGTAGCTACTTGTTTATTTTTTATTATATTCGCCCTCGCCGGAATCTTAACGCTGTTGTCTACGGCGCATATATATCTGCCCGCATTGTTGAACTGCATCACCAGATCCAGAAGCGGCCTAAATTCGAATAGCTTGTACGAGTCTATGCCTATGCCATCAACTATGAACATGCCGTTGTAGTCCGAAGCGCTGACCTTCCCGGCGTTTATGTCTGGCATGGATCTAGATCCGTGGTAGCCTATGCACTCCTTTGTGCTGTAGCTGGCTATATCATAGCTTATGCCCCATCTGTCGAAAAGCATCTTTACCATGGAAAGTGTTTCATCCTTGAAATCCTTCGGTGCTATTAATATCAGAAATTTCATCCAATCAGAAGTAATTCCACTGATAAATATTTATGCATTTTTAATTTTAGCGTATCTCCCGAGAAATCCTGGCAAGCTTGTGACCTTTTGCTTTAAGCTCCATCTCATAAAAATATCCGAATGACATGAGGCGGACTTCGAAGTTCCTTTCTGCAAGCATACGCCTTAATTCTTCCATCATGGCATTTGCCTCTGTTGGAGATGCAAGGTCCGCAAACATGTGTGCAAACGGGTTTAATACTACCGTATACACGCCTAAGCTTCCGGATATCCTGATTATCTCGCTTACTGCTCTGTCTATTATGTCAACGCTGCTTTTGCTGTCATTTTTCTCGAAGCTTACGAAAATCAGCAGGGAAGTTTTCACCCTTACCTCCACGGGTTCGGCTATTACGTCAGATCTTCCCTTTTCGGCAGGTATGGCATTCAGGTAGTCAAGATGCCATGCCATAAATCTCAATACGATACGCCTTCTCCAGCCACCAGTGTGGCAGACTACTTGAAACCAAATGTGCCCGCATCAGCTCTCCATATACGGAGCCAGGAAATACGCCAACTTTGCGTCGCCTATCCCGTAGTCTATCCTTATTGGCTCATCTGTTTTCATTGAAAGCATTACGGAAGAATTGGACGGGCATGCGTTTATTATCCTTTGCAGGTATTCCAGGTTGAACGTTACTGATGAAGCTTTGCCTACATCCAACCTCTTTATTATTTCGGCGTTGTTCAGGTGCTCTTCCTCAAGCTCGCCAGCGTCTCCTCTTGCCGATACGACAAAGGATTCCTTTGCGGTCTTAAAGCTTATATATGTGGAAAGAAGGTTGGCATCCTTCAATATCTCCTTCAGCGAATCGCTTTTTACCTCAACAGTAGATTCGAACTCCACTTTTGGCTCTTTATCCGCTTCCTTGCGAACATCGATCATCGGCAGTTTATACCTCCTCTTGCTATGCTGTCCTATAAATTCCATTGCAAACTTGTTGTTTGCATCCTTCATGGATAACTGTTCGCCGATTCGCCCGCTTGAAAGTATCTTGCTAAGGTTGTCAAGGTTGAGCCCCACGCTTGCCTGTTTGTCTACCTCGTATTTGGAGAAAGCCTTGTTTGGTATGAAAAACGATACCATGCTGATCCCTGAAGGATCCATTGCTTTAAGGGATATGCCCTCCTTGCTTATATTGAATGAACCTTCATCAACTAAGCTTACAATAGATTCAACGCAATTTTTCCAGTATTTCGCATCGTCAATCTTTATATCGAACATAAAATCACTATAATTAGCACTAATATTAGCCTAAAAAGTAATAAAAACATTCCCAAAACTCACTATTAAATATCTGTTAATTGAAAGCCATTCTGGGTATTTTATTGACAACAGCCGACAAGCCCATGGAGGCAATAAAGGAACATCATGCGCATTTTCTTAGAGAGAACAGCTTTAAGGACTTTAATGCGGAGATGAAATCAGAGGTTTCAAGCTTAATAAAAAAATATGTTTCCGAAGCGGCAGATGCAATGCATCTTGAATCGGAAAAAGAAGAATATTCAAAAATACTGAACGATTACATATTCAGGCCAAGCCATTATAGCAGGCCCCTGCTCGTAATGCTAACTTCCGGGCTTTATGGGAACGAGGGCGCCAGTGCCCTAAAGCTCGCATCTGCAGTGCAGTTGTCCGAGGAATGGATGCTAGTGCTCGACGACATACAGGACAAGGCGGAGATGCGGAGGGGAAAAAAGACGCTGCATAAATTATACGGCGATCAGATTGCGGGACTTGCATCGGCGACGCTAGAATCGGCAATGCACTTCATAATATCAGATTACCTTATCGAAGAGCCTGACAAAGCCAAAGCAAAAAGGGTATATGATGCCTTCAGGCACATAGGCTATCGTACTGCTGCTGGGCAGTATCTAGATCTAAAATTTACCTACAATATAAAAGATTTTGGCAAAGCAGATACTGACTTCTATTACTCTATGGTGGATGGAAAGACATCGACTTATACAGTATATGGCCCTATGGTGTTAGGCGCCCTTGCATCTGGCAAGACGGGCAAAACAATAGAAATGTTTACAACTATAGGCAAATCTGCAGGCATCGCATTTCAGATAGCTGATGATATAATAGACTTCGAGCCCTACGCTAAAACAGGCAAGCAGCAATACGGGGATTTATATGAAGGCAAGTTAAACTTTGTCATGCTGGACGCATTCAAGATGTCTAAAGCAGAAGAACGCAAGAGGATTCTTGAAATATATGCAAAAAACAGGGAGTCCAAGGTGCCATCCGATATAGATTATCTCGTATCGCTGGTTGAAAAATATGACTCCATAAATCATTCGATTATTGAAAGGGATAAATACGCAGGCAAAGCCGCCTCCGACCTCCTAAGTTATTCGCCGCTCATACCTAAAAACAAATACAGGGATTGGATTGCAGCATCACTGATGAAACTGTACAACAGGGAGCTCTAATCCCTGCCTATTTTCGCCACAGCCTCTTCAAATATGTCTAAGCCCTTCTCTATATTGTTCATTTCGGCATTCAATGCAGGTATGATGCGTATGGTAGACATTCCTGCAGGAAGAAGCAGCAAACCTTTATTGAAGCATTCCAAAAGTATCTTTTCAACTTTTTCTGTTGCGGGTTCCTTTGTTTTTTTATCCTTGA